>JAOTVO010000020.1 GCA_029863355.1 Candidatus Krumholzibacteriia bacterium | reverse complement strand
CGGTGGGGGGGATGAACGTGACGCAGACGGTGGAGGGCCGCTACCGCTTTCCCGTCAACGTGCGCTACCCGCGCGAGCTGCGCGACGACCCGCGCAAGCTCGCCCGCGTGCTCGTGCACGCGCCCGGCGGCGCGCAAATACCGATGGGCCAGCTTGCCGACATCTCGGTGCGGACCGGACCGCCCGGGATCAAGAGCGAGAACGGGCTCTTGATGGCGATCGTCTACGTCGACCTGCAAAAGGGCCAGGACGTGGGCGGCTACGTGGCGCGAGCGCGCACCGCCGTGGAGGAAGCGGTGGAACTGCCGCCGGGCACCTACCTCTCGTGGAGCGGCCAGTACGAGTACATGGTCGCGGTGAACAAACGGCTGCGCGTCGTGATCCCCGTCACCCTCGTGCTCATTTTCCTCTTGCTCTACTTCAACTTCGGGAGGATCCGCGAGACGCTGGTCGTCATGCTCTCGCTCCCGTTCGCGGTCGTGGGCGGCGTGTGGTTCATGTACCTCCTGGACTACAACCTGAGCGTGGCCTCCGGGGTGGGGTTCATTGCGCTGACCGGGCTGGCCGCCGAGACGGGCGTGGTGATGCTCCTGTTCTTGAACCTCGCCTACGCGGAAGAAACCAAACGCGGTGGGGACATGACGACGGAGCGCCTCTACGACGCCATCGTGCACGGCGCCGTGATGCGGGTGCGGCCCAAAGTCATGACGGTGGCCACCACCATCATGGGACTGCTGCCGATCATGTGGATGATGGGCGCGGGCGCGAGGCCCATGAAGCGCATGGCCGCGCCCATGATCGGCGGGTTGATCTCGTCGACGATCCTCACGCTCGTCGTCATCCCCGCCATCTACGCCCTGATCGAGCAAAGACGCCTGCGCCGAGCCGCGACGACGCCGGCGCGCGGGGAAGGAGCACGGGCGTGATCTACACCTGCCCCATGCATCCCGACGTACGTCAGGAAGGGCCGGGAAGCTGCCCCAAGTGCGGCAGGGCGCGCGAGCCGCGGCTGCCGGCCGCGGGCGTTGGCACGGCGGGGGGGGCGCCCGCGCCCGAGCAGGATTCCGAGCTGCACGAGATGACGCGGCGCTTCTGGGTCGCGGCGGCGCTCGGCTTTCCACTTCTCGTCGTTGCGATGGGGCACCTCGTGCCGGGCGATCCGCTCGGACGCGTCCTGCACGGCTCGACGCGCGTGCTCGTCGAGTGGCTGATGGCCACGCCGGTATGCACGTGGGCCGCGTGGCCGTTCTACACGCGCGCCGTCGCCTCGGTGCGCAATCGCAGCCTCAACATGTTTACGCTGATCGGGCTGGGCGTGTCCGTCGCCTACGTCTACAGCACGGTGGCGGCGTTCGTCCCCAGCCTCTTCCCGAGCGCCTTTCGTTCGGCGAGCGGCGAGGTGGCGGTGTACTTCGAGGCGGCCGCGGTGATCACGGCCCTGGTGCTGCTGGGGCAAGTGCTCGAGCTGCGGGCGCGCAGGCGCACGAGCGTGGCCATTCGCGAGCTGCTCGAACTGGCCCCCGCCACGGCGCGGCGCGTGTCCGCGGGCGGTCACGAGCACGACGTGCCGCTGTCGGAGGTGCGCGTCGGAGATATCTTGCGCGTGCGGCCGGGGGAGAAGATTCCCGTGGATGGCGAGGTCACCGAGGGCGCGAGCAACGTCGATGAGTCGATGGTGACGGGCGAGCCCATCCCCGTGGAGAAGGGGCCGGAGAGTCCGGTGGTCGGAGGAACGCTCAACACGACCGGATCGCTGCTCATGCGCGTGGAGAAGGTGGGCGATGAGACGCTGCTCGCGCGCATCGTGGCCATGGTCGCGCAGGCGCAGCGCAGCCGCGCGCCCATCCAGCGCCTCGCCGACGCTGTCGCCGCCGTATTCGTCCCCGCGGTGATCGGCGCGGCAGTGGTCACGTTCGTCGTGTGGTCGCTGGTGGGTCCGGAGCCGCGCATGGCCTACGCAATTGTCAACGCGGTGGCCGTGCTCATAATCGCCTGCCCGTGCGCTCTGGGACTGGCTACTCCCATCTCCATCATGGTGGCGGCCGGACGCGGCGCCACCAGCGGCGTGCTCTTCCGCGACGCCGAGGCCATCGAGATCATGCGCAAGGTCGACACGCTCGTCGTCGACAAAACGGGCACGCTTACCGAGGGGCGCCCGCGCCTGACCGTCGTCGAGGCGACGAACAGATGGCGCGCGGCCGACGTGCTGGGCAAGGCGGCGGCAGTGGAGCGCGCCAGCGAGCACCCCCTGGCCGCCGCCATCGTCGAGGGCGCCGGCGCTCGCGGCATCGAGATCCCAGCCGTGGAGACCTTCGCCGCGGTGGCGGGCAAGGGCGTGCGCGGCGTGGCCGGGGGCACGCGCGTTCTTCTGGGCACGGCGGCGTTTCTGCGCGAGGCGGGCGTGGAAACGAGTTGGCTGGAGGCGCGCGCGCAAGTGCAACAGCACGAGGGGCGCACCGTGGTGATGGTCTCGCTGGACGACCGCGCCGCGGGGTTGCTCGCCGTGGAGGACGAGATCAAGGACGGCGCCCGCGAGGCGATCGCCGCGCTGCGCAAAGACGGCGTCCGCCCAGTCATGCTCACCGGCGACAGCCGCGCGACCGCGGAAGCGGTGGCGCGCTCGCTCGGCATCGACGAGGTCATGGCCGAGGTCCTGCCCGACGGGAAGGCCGACGCCGTGGCGAGACTCCAGGGCGAGGGGCGCGTAGTGGCCATGGCCGGTGACGGCATCAACGACGCGCCGGCGCTGGCGCGGGCGGACGTGGGGATCGCCATGGGCACCGGTACCGACGTCGCCATGGAGAGCGCGGGCGTAACACTCGTCAAGGGCGACCTGCGCGGGATCGTGCGCGCGCGCACGCTCAGCCGCGCGACCATGCGCAACATCAAGCAGAACTTGTTCTTTGCCTTCGGGTACAACTCTATCGGCGTGCCGGTGGCCGCCGGCGTGTTGTATCCGTTCTTCGGGCTCCTGGCGAGCCCGATCCTGGCGGCGGCGGCGATGAGCTTCAGCTCCGTCTCCGTCATTACCAACGCGCTGCGCCTGCGGCGCGTTGCCCTGTGAACCACAAGGAGGAGAGCGATGAAAAGGGTCGTAATGAGTTTGGCAGTGCTACTGATTCTGGTCGGCGCCGTGGCGGCGTCGGCCGGCGAGGAGCACAAGATGCACCAGATGGAGCCCAAGGAGGTGACACTCGCCGGCGAGGTCCTGGATCTGTACTGCTTCATGAACCACCCCGACACGGGGATGGGCGAAGGGCACGCCAAGTGCGCGAAGAGCTGCATCAACAAGGGGCTGCCCATCGGATTCCTCTCCGACGGTGTGGTCTACCTGATCATCGGCAAGGACCACGAGCCCGCCGCGGAGATGGTGGCCGAGTTCGCCGGCACGCAGTCGGAGATCACGGGCACGTTCGTCGAGCATCACGGCGTGAAAGCCATCGAGATCGCGTCGATCAAGGCCAAGAGCTGATCGAACCGTGACCTCGCGACGGCGCCCATTTCGGGCCGGCCGCGGCGTGGCCGCGATCCTCGTGGTTGCGGTCATCGCCGCGGTGGCGCTGGCCCGTCACCTGCGCGAGCCGCGCCTGACGCCGGAGCTGCGCGGGCAGCAGCTCGCGGCGCGCCTGGGCTGCTTCGGCTGCCACGGCCCCGGCGGCACCGGCGGCGTTGCCAACCCGTTGAGCGACGAGAAGGAAGTGCCGGCCTGGGACGGCGGCACGGCGATGATGTACGTGGAGAGCGAGGAAGAGATCCGGGAGTGGATATGGGATGGGAGACCCCGTCGTCTCGCGCAGCGAGACGGCGGAAGGGGTGTCGGAGCGGGGGAACCCGACTCCCTTCCCACCCTCCCCCTGCGCATGCCCGCCTACAGCGACGTGCTCTCCGAACGCGAACTCGGGGACCTCGTCGCCTACTACAAGGCAGTTGCTGATTACGGCCCCATGCCCCAAGACGCACGCGCCGGCTACCGCGCGGCGCAGCGCCTGGGCTGCTTCGGCTGCCACGGCCCCGGCGGGCTGCTCGGCGCGTCCAACCCGCGCGCCTTCAAGGGCTATATCCCGCCGTGGCGCGGCGGAGACTTCGCCGAGTTGGTGAAGGACGACGACGAGCTGCGCGCGTGGATCCTCGACGGCCGCATCGAGCGCTTCGAAAAGAACCCGCTCGCCCGCCACTTCACGCGCCGGCAGCTCGTCGGTATGCCCGCCTACCGCGACGTCCTCGCCGAAGGGGAGCTGGACGCACTGGTCGCCTACATCGACCGGGTCTCGTCGCGCTAGGTGCCCTCCGTCTGCCGAGGGCGGCCCGAATGCGCGTCCGTCCGCCGACGCGTTCCCGCACCCCCCCGGTCCGGTTTTCGCGCGTCTTGTGAAAACGTTCCCGATTCGTTACACTTCAATCCAAATACCGTTCCTACATTTGCGTCGATTCGACGGCCGAGAGAGGTCCTGCCATGTCAATAACCACCGAGAACGCCCGCGAGGAAGCCACCGGACGGCGCGCGGGCAAGCGAGGCATTCCCATGAAGCGCGAGATCATGTCCATCGACGGCAACGAGGCGGCCGCGCACGTCGCCTACCGTGTGAGCGAGGTGATAGCGATCTACCCGATCACGCCGTCGTCCGCGATGGGCGAGCTGGCCGACCAGTGGAGCTCGGCCGGGGTGAAGAACCTGTGGGGCACGGTGCCCCGCGTGGTGGAGATGCAGTCGGAGGGGGGCGCGGCGGGCGCGGTGCACGGCGCGCTGCAGGCGGGCGCCCTGTGCACGACCTTCACGGCGAGTCAGGGTCTACTCCTGATGATCCCGAACATGTTCAAGATCGCCGGGGAGCTGACGGCGGCCGTCTTCCACATCGCCGCGCGTTCGATCGCCACGCAGGCGCTCTCGATCTTCGGCGACCACAGCGACGTCATGGCGACGCGCTCGACGGGATGGGGCATGCTCTTCTCGAACTCTCCGCAAGAGGTGATGGATCTCGCGCTCGTTGCGCACGCCGCCGCGCTAGAGGCGCGGGTGCCGTTCCTCCACGTCTTCGACGGCTTCCGCACCTCGCACGAGATTCAGCGCGTGGAGATGCTGACCGATGACGACATCCGCGCGCTGGTGAGCGACGAGAACGTGCGCGCGCACCGGGACCGGGGCCTCACGCCCGACCGCCCCGTGATGCGCGGCACGGCGCAGAACCCGGACACGTATTTCCAGGCGCGCGAGACGGTGAACCCGTTCTACCTGGCCGTCCCGGAGATCGTGCAGCGCAAGATGGACGAGCTGGGCGAGCGCACGGGCCGGCGCTACGGCCTCTACGAGTACGTGGGTGCGAAAGACGCCGAGCGCGTGATCGTGGCCATGGGCTCGGGCTGCGAGGCGGTCGAGGAGACGGTGCGTCACCTGACGGCGAAGGGCGAGAAGGTGGGCGCGGTCAAGGTGCGCATGTTCCGTCCCTTCTCGGTCCGGCATTTCGTCGAGGCGCTGCCCGAGACCGTGCGCGCGATCGCCGCGCTCGACCGCACCAAGGAGCCCGGGGGAGCCGGCGAGCCGCTCTACCAGGACGTGATGACGGCGGTGGGCGAAGCGGCCGCGGCGGGCGCGCCGCGCTTCGCCGCGATGCCGCGCGTCGTGGGCGGCCGCTACGGACTCTCGTCGAAGGAGTTCACGCCCGCGATGGTGAAGGGCATCTTCGACGAGATGGCCAAGAAGTCGCCCAAGAACCACTTCACGGTGGGCATCGTGGACGACGTCACGCACACCAGCATCGACTACGACGCATCCTTCTCCATTGAGGGTGAGAAGGTCACGCGCGCGATGTTCTGGGGTTTAGGCTCGGACGGCACCGTGGGCGCCAACAAGAACTCCATCAAGATCATCGGCGACGAGACGGGCCAGTACACGCAGGCCTACTTCGTCTTCGACTCCAAGAAGGCGGGTGCGCGCACGGTCTCGCACCTGCGCTTCGGCCCCGAGCCGATCCACAGCACGTACCTTATCGACAAGGCGAACTTCGTCGCCGTGCATCAGTTCGGTTTCCTAGACCGCTTCGACACGCTCTCCAGCGCGGTACGGGGCGCGGTGTTTCTCTTGAACGCCCCCTTCGCCCCGGCCGAGGTCTGGGACCAGCTGCCGCCGCGCGTGCGCGACCAGATCGTGGCCAAGAAGCTCAAGTTCTACTGCATCGATGCCTACAAGATCGCGCGCGCGCACAAGCTCGGGGTGCGCATCAACACCATCATGCAGACGGCGTTCTTCGCGGTGAGCGGGCTGATGTCGCCGGAGAGCGCGGGGGATAGGATCAAGGACTCGATCCGCAAGACCTACGGCAAGCGCGGCGAGGGGATCGTGCGCATGAACTGCGCCGCCGTGGATGACGCGCTGGGCGCCGTCCACGAGGTGAAGGTGCCCAAGACCGCGGCGGGTGCGGCGGTGGCCGGGTCGACAGGGCTGGCCGCAGATGCGCCCGCCTTCGTGAGCGACGTGACCTACCGCATGATGATCGGCGACGGGGACAGCCTCCCCGTCAGCGCGTTCCCCCCCGACGGCACCTACCCCACCGGTACCACGCGCTACGAGAAGCGCAACATCGCCCAGGAGGTGCCGGTGTGGGAGACCGACATCTGCATCCAGTGCGGCAAGTGCGTGATGGTCTGCCCCCACGCCGTGATCCGCAGCAAGGTGGTCGGCGCGGCCGACCTGGCCGGCGCTCCCGAGGGCTTCAAGGCGGCGCGCGCGCGCTGGCGGGACATCGGCGAGCAGCAGTTCACCCTCCAGGTGGCCGTGGAGGATTGCACCGGCTGCCACCTCTGCGTGGAGATCTGCCCGGCCAAGGACAAGAGCGCGGTGGGGCGCAAGGCACTCAACATGGCGCCGCGCGAGTCCGCAGGCGAAGAGGCAATCGCGATGTGGGACTTCTTCGAGAAGCTGCCCGAGCCTTTCGAGCGCATCGGCGGCGAGGCGTTCAGCCTGGCCAAGGTGAAGGACGTGCAGCTGCTCTCGCCGCTCTTCGAGTTCTCGAGCGCGTGCGCGGGCTGCGGCGAGACGCCTTACCTCAAGCTCATGAGCCAACTCTTCGGCGACCGCGCGCTGATCGCCAACGCCACCGGCTGCTCGTCGATCTACGGCGGCAACATGCCCACTACGCCGTGGACGGTGAACCGCCACGGGCGTGGCCCCGCGTGGAGCAACTCGCTCTTCGAGGACAACGCCGAGTTCGGCCTGGGCATGCGCCTGGCGCTCGACAAGCAGGGCGAGTTCGCGCGTGAGCTCCTCGCGCGGCTGCGCGACGATTTGGGTGGGGAGCTGGTGGACAGCATCCTCGGGGCCGAACAGAAGGACGAGGCCGGCATCGACGCGCAGCGCGAGCGCGTGGCTGCGCTCAAGGAGAAGCTCGCCCAGCGCGCCGATCCCGCGTCCGTCGATCTCCTGGGCCTGGCCGACGCGCTGGTGCGCAAGAGCGTGTGGATCGTGGGCGGCGACGGCTGGGCCTACGACATCGGCTTCGGCGGCGTGGACCACGTCCTCGCCAGCGGACGCGACGTCAACCTGCTCGTGCTCGACACCGAGGTCTACTCCAACACCGGCGGGCAGGCCTCCAAAGCCACGCCGCTGGGCGCGGTCGCCAAGTTCGCCGCGGGCGGGAAGGCCGTGCCCAAGAAGGACCTGGGCATGATCGCCATGAGCTACGGGAGCGTCTACGTCGCGCAGGTGGCCATGGGCGCCGACGACACGCAGACGCTGCGCGCCTTCCGCGAGGCCGAAGCGCATCCGGGGCCGTCGCTCATCATCGCCTACAGCCACTGCATCGCCCATGGCATCGACATGACGCAGGGGATGCGCCAGCAGAAGCTGGCGGCGGAGACCGGCCACTGGCCGCTATACCGGTTCGACCCCGCGCCGGGGGACGGCGGCAAGCGGCTGCACATCGATTCCAAGCCGCCCACGCTCCCGCTCAAGGAATACGTGTACAAGGAGAACCGCTACCGCATGCTCGTCCAATCCAATCCCACGGCCGCCGAGCGACTCCTGCAGGCGGCGCAGAAGCACGTCAACGAACACTGGAAGCAGCTCGAGGAGCTCGCCACGCTCGAGTCGCCGCAGGAGAAGTGACCATGGACCTCACTACGACCTACATGGGGATGCAGCTCAAGAACCCGCTCGTGGCCGCGGCCTCGCCACTGTCCGAGCACATCGACAATATCCGGCTCCTCGAAGAGAAGGGTGCGTCGGCGGTGGTGATGTACTCGCTCTTCGAGGAGCAGATCACGCGCGACAGCGACACCCTCGATCACTTCCTCAGCTTCGGCGCCGAGAGCCACGGCGAGGCGCTGAGCTACTTTCCCGAGATGGAGACCTACAGAGTCGGGCCCCAGGAGTACCTCGAGGGCATCGCCCAGGCCAAGCGCGCCGTGGACATCCCCGTGATGGGCAGCTTGAACGGCGTCTCCTCCGGCGGCTGGATCGAGTACGCGCGTCTCATCGAGGAAGCCGGCGCCGACGGTCTCGAGCTCAACATCTACTTCATCCCTACCGGCATCCAGATGACGGGGCCCGAAGTGGAGCAGATGTACGTCGACATTGTCAGCGACGTGAAGAAGACCGTGAAGATCCCCGTGGCCGTCAAGCTCTCACCCTTCTTCAGTGCCACGGGCAACATGGCCAAGCGCCTCGTCGACGCCGGCGCCGACGCGCTCGTCATGTTCAACCGTTTCTACCAGCCCGACTTCGACCTCGAGGAGCTCGAAGTGGTGCCCAACCTCGTGCTCAGCAACTCCTTCGAGATGCGCCTGCCCCTGCGCTGGATCGCCGTCCTCTACGGGCGCCTGCAGGTGGACTTCGCTATCTCGCGCGGCGTGCACACCTACGACGACGTGCTCAAGGGCATGATGGCCGGCGCCAACGTGGCCCAGCTCGCATCCGAGCTCCTGCGCAACGGCATCGGCCGCGTCGGTGAGATCCTGGGTGGGATGCAGGAGTGGATGGAGGCCCACGAGTACGAATCCATCAAGCAGATGCGCGGCAGCATGAGCATGAAGAACGTCAAGGAACCGGCCGCCTTCGAGCGCGCGAACTACATGAAGGTGCTGCACTCGTGGAAGCCGGATCCGACGGGCCGGCTGCATTTCTAGCGCGGACGCAGGATGATCGCGGCGCGCCTGTTGCTCCTCCTCAACCGCGTTTTCCCGCCGCCGATCGACTACGGCGGGGAAGGCGCCGACGCCTACTCGCTCTGGGAGTTCGAGAGCGGCAAGGAGATGTTCGAGCGGTACTTCGCCGCCGCCGTCGACGTGCGCGGCCGGCGCGTCCTCGACGTCGGCTGCGGGGCGGGAGGAAAACCGGCCTTCTACGCCACGCTTGATCCTGCGACGCTGGTCGCGCTCGACATCTCGGAAGAGAACATCGTCCAGGCGCGGGCGTTCGCACGCGCGGGACAGCTCGACGCGCGCGTGGGATTCGTTGTGGCCGGCGCCGAGCAGCTGCCTTTCGCAGAGGGCTCTTTCGACCTGGTCACCGCGACCGACACCTTCGAACACTTCGCGGACCCCCAGCAAGCGCTGCGCGAGATGGTCCGCGTCCTGCGGCCGGCCGGGCACATCGTCTTCTACTTCACGCCCTTTCGCTCCCCGCTCGGCTCGCACGTCTACGACGTCATCCGAACGCCGTGGTGCCACCTGCTCGTCCCGGAACGCGTGCTGTTCGCCGCCATCGAGAGGGCCTACGAGAAGGAGGAGCGCCTCCGCGGGACGGCCGATCCTGCCGCGTCGGCGCACCGGCGCGCGGCCGCGACGCGCGCGTACTACCGCGACGACCTCAACCGCATGACCGTCTCCCGCTTCCAGCGCATCGTCGCCGAGGTGCCCGAGGTCGAGGTCGCCTTCTTCGAACGCAAGCCGCTCAAGACGAAGCTCCTCGCGCCGCTGACCCGCGTGCCTCCGTTCGACGAGCTGGTGACCACGCTCGCCATCGGGCTCCTGCGCCGGCGCGGATAGCCCCGGCCCTGTGTGACCCCGGATGGTGTATACTGTCCTCGAGGCATTCCAAGAAGGGAGTCGCTATGGCCCACCTACTGTCAGATACCCTCGACCTGCTCCGCCGCGCGCCGGCGGACGTGCGCGCGGCATTCGACGCGCACGCGACAGCCAGGTCGTTCGAGGCGGGCGAAATGCTCGCTTTCGAAGGCGGGGAAAGCACGGGGTTCTTCGTGGTGATGGAGGGCAGCGTCCGCGCCTACAAGATCGGCGAGTCCGGCCGCGAGCTCACGCTGTACCGCATGCTGCGCAACGAATGCTGCGTGCTCACGGTGTTCGCGGTCTTGAGCGGGATCCCCGTGCCGGCATTCGCCGTCGCCGAGACCGACGTTGAATTGGCCCTGGTGCCGACGCCAGTCTTCCGCGAGTGGATCGATCGCTTCCCTTTCTGGCGCGACTACGTCTTCACCGACCTCTCGCAACGCCTCGGACAGATCATGGGCACGCTCGAGCAGGCCGTTTTCCAACGGGTCGACGCGCGCATCGCCAGCTACTTTCTCCGTCACGCCGACGCGGCCACCGGCAGGGTCGCGGTCACCCACGAGCGGCTTGCCACCGAGATCGGCACGGGCCGCGTGGTCGTGAGCCGCGTGCTGAAGAAGCTCGAGCGCAGCGGCATCGTCAAGCTCCGCCGCGGCAGCGTGGAGATCGTGGATGGACGGCGCCTGCGTTCGATGCGTACCGGCGTGGGTGCCGGTCTGGATGGATGAAAAAAGAGCCGGCCGCGGCGAGGTGCACGCGCACCCGCCCGGCCGGCCCTGACTTCCCGCTCCGCTACAAGCCGTAAAGACTCTTGATCCGACCCCAGGTCGTCTGCTCGACCGGCACGGGCTGCGTCACCGTGATGACCCCCGTCATCCCCGAGAGATAGTGGAACCGACAGAAGTAGGGGTACGTGCCGACGCCGGTGAACGTGAACGTGAACTCCTGCCCCGGATCGAGAACGGGCGAATCCCAGATGCCGTTCGCGCGGCCGGTGCCGCTGGTGCTCGTGTGCTGGATGAACGAGTTGTTCACCCACCGCACCGCGTCGCCGAGCGCGGCCGTGAGCGCCGGTGGGTCGAACGAACCAGCGTTCATCACCACCGTATGAACCGTGGCGAGCGCCCCACCGTATGACACCCCCAGGACAACGGCAAGCAACGAAACCGTCAACAATCGTCGCATCGGTCCTCCCGTTCGTTGCCATCCGTGAATCGCGCGCGGCGATTCGCGAATGGCGACGGATTCGTGTGTTGACCCGTCCCCGCGCGGGCGCTAGATTGTCCACGTTAAACCGGCAAGAAAACAAGTAACAATGTTACAGTGCTTTGCGAAAAGGAGGTTGCAATCATGCGCTCTTCGAACGGAACCGCGCTATTGGCGCTGCTCCTGTCCACTTTCTTCGGTCTCGCCGGCGTGGCTCGGGCGGAAGTTTGCTTCGTTGCGACGATCGATGGCGCGCAAGCGGGAACGCCGTCGGCCGGGACGGGGACGGCCACCTTCGTGCTCAACGATGCGGGCACGGAATTGACCTATAACATCCAGTTCTCCGGTTTGGGCTCCGCGGAGACGGCGGCGCACATCCACAGCGCGGCGGAGGGAGACGCCGTGGTAAAAAACCTCGGCACCGGCTCGCCCAAGATCGGCAAGTGGACGAACACGGACACGCCGCCACTCACGGCCGGACGCGTGACCGATCTGCTCAACGGGGAGATGTACGTGAACATCCATTCCGTGAATTTCCCGGGCGGCGAGATACGCGGGCAAATCCTGCAGGGCGTCTGCAGCACGACCTGCTTCGAGGCCTCCGTCGACGGGGCGCAGGCAGGGACCGGCTCGACGGGGACCGGGTTCGGCACGTTCACGCTCAATCACACTGAAACCGAGCTGTCGTACGAGGTCACCTTCAGTGGGCTGATCGCGCCGGAGACCGCAGCGCACATCCACAGCGATGCCGAGGGCGGAGGCGTGGTGAAGAACCTGGGCACGGGGTCGCCAAAAGTCGGGGTGTGGTCGTTCACGGATACACCGCCTCTAAACCCTGCGCGCGTCACTGCGCTCAAGGCCGGGCAGCACTACGTAAACATCCACTCGACGGCGCATCCGGGGGGCGAGATCAAGGGGCAGATGCTCAGCGCGGGCTGCACGCCGTCGGCGGCGGCGAACCCGCCCGCCGCGCGGACGTACCTCGAACAGAACCATCCGAATCCCTTCAACCCAACTACGACCATCCGCTTCCACGTCTCTCACACACAGCGCGTGACACTGCGTGTGTACGAGATCTCCGGTGCGCTCGTCGCCACGCTGTTCGACGGCGTCGTCGAGGCGGGGCCCGGTGAGGTGGCGTGGGACGGTCGTGATCGGGCCGGCCGGGCTGTTCCCAGCGGCGTGTACTTCTACCGTCTGGCCACAGCGAACGAGGTGGAGGTTCGGAAAATGGTGCTGCTCAAGTAGTCGCGCTACGGACCGACCGCTACGTGCCCCGTCATGCCCAACAGGCAATGCGGGATGCAGTAGTACGGGAAATCGCCTGAGGTCGGGAACACGTGTGCGAAGGAATCGCCGGGCAGCAGATTGCCCGAGTCCCAGGCGCCGTCTCCATTCGGCCCGCAGGCGCTGCCGCTCGTGCTCGTGTGGATCAGAAACCCTTCGTTTACCCACACGACGGTGTCGCCGGGTGCGATCGCGAGGGAATCGGGGACAAACAGGTTGTCCTGCACGGACACCACAAAACGGCTGGCGACGGGGTCGCCGTTCCCACCGCCGGGAGGCGTGGCGACCGGGTCGCCCATATCCGTGCACGCGAGAAGGCCGGACAGCGCTGCGGCGACCAGAGTAAGAAGGCGACCACAGATCCTCATGGCCTCTCCGGGGCCCCCGAAACGGCGAGTAGGTTCACGGTGACCATTTGCGTCTCGCCGAGCTTGAGGACGATGAACTTCGGGCGTTCGATTTCGTACTCGGCCAGCGTGATCGGAAACTCCGTGGACACCTGTAGGCGGCGTCGGTCTTCGCCTTCGAGGACGACGTCGACCAGGATCTGCAAGGGCCTGATCACACCGTGCAGTTCCATGGTACCCGCGACGAAAAAGCGCGCCGAAGCCCCCGCGGTGAGGGCGCTGCCGCCACCCCTCAAGATTGCTGCCCCGCGAAAGACGGCGAGGGGATAGCGGTCCGTCTCCAGGTGATTCTCCCTCATGTGCCGATTGCGGAGCCCAATGCCAGTGTCGAGCGTGGCGAGGTCTACCTCCAAAAAAACAGCGACGCTGTCGCCGATGGCGCCGGGATTCAGCTCCAGGTATCCGCTCACCCGATGGGTTTTGCCATGGAACGTCTCCATCATTGCTTTTGACTCGAAGGTGACGAGATTGCCTTCCGCTCCCGCCGTCACCTCGAAGCGCTCGGCGCTCGCCGTGCGCACGGACGGGACGACAGCCATCACGAGGGCGATTCGCGCCGCGACGGCCAGCGTCCGGTTAGTATAGGAAGTGCAGCTCGAGTACGGTTTCGACATGGTCTTCACCCTCGACGTTGGCGCCTTCGTCGATCGCGAGGTATCTCACGAGGAACCCCGCCCGGAAAAGCGGATGTGCGAATAGCGACACGCCGCCACCCCAGCGCGACCTCGCGCCGGTCTTGCGATCGATGTCGGGATCGTGAAAGTCGTACGTCGCCAGAACGTCGAATCCCCGAACCACGGCGACGGCGAGCTCGTGCGACGTGACAAAACCGTCCCGCCGTGACTGCCCGACCGGATAGACGCGCGTGCCGTCCGCCTCCCACAACCACGTCAGCCGCCAGAGCGCCACGTAGCCGAAGAGACCGGAAGCGAGGCGCCTGCCCGACGCGCGCGGGTTGCGGTAGGCCGAGCCGCCCACTGCCAGCGAGGTGCCGAGCCAGTTGAAGCGGTAGGCGGCCCGGCCAACTGCGGCGAGCTCGCTGTTGTCGTCAATCGTCGCGCCGGGATTACCGTTGAGGACGGCCGCGTGCAGAGCGAAGCGGCCGGGATAAAGTCCGGCCTCGGCGCCGATGTCGGTATGCGACGGTGGAAAGAATCCCAGCTGCTCGCGTACGAACATGGTGTGGTCGGCAAATTTCCAGCCGTATGCCGGCAGGAACCGCCCGACCTTGATGTAACCCTGCGCCGGCAGCACGTGGGCGGTGCCGAAGACTTCGTACCTTCCCGAGAGACCCGTGTCCAGATATGCGCCGATCCGATCGAGCTGGAACGAGAAGTATAGATCGCCCTGCATCTGGAAGAAGTTGCTCCCGTGTTCGTCCTCCACGCTCGAATAGAGATGCAAAGTCCTGAGATCCGCGCCAACGACAAGGTTCGTCCCGATCTGTGGGTCGATCTGCTGCAGGGCATCGTCTCCCGGTGTCTTGACGGTCATTTCCTCGGGGACGAGGTACTGGCTTGCATAGAGGCCGCGCAGCCCCCCACCCGTCGGGTTCACGTGGCAGAGCGTGCAGTTCTGTTCGTAGCGGGCCGAGTATCTGGGAACGGCGCCGGCCGCAGGTACGAGCGAAAGAGAAAGGAGCGCGGCCAGTGAGGTGATGGCAGCAAAGAAGATATGACGTATCACGTGGCGCGCGCTCCCGCTCGATGGCTCGCAGCCAACCGGCCATCGCTGCGCAGCCGGGAGAATCGACACTTGATTCATTAGTGAGTCGTGGGAGAGAACACCAGTGACACTGTTACATAGCGCAAAAAACGGGGGTTGTAACCCAGCCACGCACTCAAGAACCGTAGAGACTCTTGATCCGACCCCAGGTCGTCGGCTCCACCGGCGTCGGCGGCGTGACGGTGATCGTGCCCGTCATGCCCGAGCCGCAGTGGGGGCGACAGAAGTACGGAAACGTGCCCGGCGCGGCGAACGTGAACGTGAAGTCATCGCCCGGCCCGAGGAACGGCGAGTCCCACAGTCCATTCGCCGTGCACGGGGTCCCGCTGGTCGACGTATGCGACAGGGCGGAGTTGTTCACCCATATGACGCTGTCTCCAGTGGCGACGGTGAGGCTGGGTGGGTTGAAGGAGAAGCCGATAATCGACACGGTGTGAGTGGTCGCCGCGGCGGGCACGGTCAGAAGCATGAGCAGCGAGACTAGCGTTGTAGAACGAAGCACCCCTGGCCTCCTAAGTGGTTCGGGTGACCGGCCAGCCGCGGCGGGTATGCATACCATGCGGCATGGCCGACAGCATAACAAGTGACTATGTTACACACGGAGCCGTAGCCGCCGCACGGCCACGACGAGGGCCACGCCGCCGGCGATGAGCGCGGTCAGAAACGCGCTTCCCCACGGCGGAAAGCGGAGTCACGGCAGGGGGATCGATCCAGGGCGCGACGTCTCCACGACGTCTCCACCCCTGAGCGCGTAGACGCGCCACACCAGGCCCGGCGCGCCGGCCGCGACCGGCAGATCCGAGAGACGGAGCACGACTGCGGTCTCGGTAACAGGCGTGTGGCGATAGATCTCGTCGAGCTCGGGGCCGTAGACGCGGATCTCGTAGCGCTCCGCGCGCGGCGCCGGCTGCCAGGAGAGGTGGACCGTGCCGTCGGGCTTGACCTCTGCGGGCAGCAGCGCGAACGCATCCGATGCACCCACCGACCCGGTGCGCAGCACGGGTGCGTCGGGGACGCGATTCTGCCACACGGCCACCGCCGCAAGGACGACGACAACCACCGCCGCGAAGCCGAGATGCGCCCGGCGCATGCGCCAGAACGACAGTCCCCGCGGGCGCGGTGCGGGTACGCGGGGCGCGGCGTCACCCGCCGCGCGGCGGATGACCTCGGCCAGGTGCACACGTGCCGCCTCGGCGCGCGCGCCGGACGGCGACTCCGCGCTCATGAACGCGCTGTAGGCGCGCGCCAGGTTGCGGCAGCGCGGGCACGATTCGAGGTGCAGGCGCTCGGGCTGATCCGCCGGCATATCCAGCACGTCGCCGATGCGATCGATCTCGATGCAGCTCGACTTCAACGCAGCTCACCCCCGTCTTTGAATCTCCTGTGCGCCGCTTCGCGGAGCTTACGCCGCGCGCGTTGCAGCACCGCCCGGGCGCCCGACGCACCCTCGATCTGCAGAAGCGCGCCAATGTCCTCCACCGGCATGCGCTCGAAGTAACGCAGGTAGACGGCGTCCTGCTCGACGGCGTCGAGCTCGCTGCGGATGAGGTCGAGCAAGATCACTTCCCGCTCCTCCGCGGCCAGCGCCTCGTCGGGCGCGGGTGAAGGATCCGGCGGGTCGTCAACGATGGGTTCCTCCGACATGACGTCGAGACGCCGGCTCGCGTCGATGCACCGATTGCGCGTCACCGAGAAAAGCCACGAGGAAAACTTCGAACGACCCTCGAAATGCTGCATCCTCCGCCACGCGATCACCATCACGTCCTGCGAGAGGTCGAGCGCGCGGTCGTGGCTGCGCGCGTACCGGTAACACCAAGCGTACACCGCCTCCCGATACCGCATGAGCAGCTCGCTCGCCGCCTGCCGGCGGCGGTCGGGGTCGGAACTCTCCCGCAGAACCCGGACCAGGTCCGCGTCGCCGGGAGACCCCTCCGCTGGATTGGACGAACGACTCATGGAATCGCGCACGGACTTTTTTCTCTAGACGGGTTCTATCGGGAGGACCGCCGGGCCCGTGTGCGCCTTACGGCCACCACGACGGTCGCGCCGGCGGCAATGAGCGCGACTACGAGCGCATTTCCCCACGGCCGCGCGGATCGCTGCAATTCTAGCACGGCGCTCCCGTCTCCCACGACGGTGAAGCCAGCCCAGTAGAACGGATGCGCCGCGCCCGGGCTGGCCCGGACCTCGAGCTGGGCCGCCTGGAGCGCCGAGGACACGGGCTTCCCGCCGGCAAGGTGGCGGTAGAAGGCTCTCATCATGCGGGCGGTCTCGCGGTCGGCGATCGGCCACAGGCTCGATACCACCACGGGCACGCCCGCGCTCACGAAAGCGCTGGTGAGACCGAGCACGCCCTCACCGGTCGTGAACCGCCCCCCTGCGGTTTCGCAGCCGGCGAGCACGACCAGATCCAGGGGCAGGGAGAGCGCGGCGATGCGCCAGGCGCGAAGCCAGGGGTCCGCGCGGAATGTGCTCGCGACGATCAACGAGTCCGCGCGAGAGAGCACCACGAGGCCCGTGGAGTCCGCTTGCGCTTCGGGCGTTTCGGGGCGCCGCGACCCCGTCGCCTCGCGCGGCGCCAGGGCGAATCCGGAGTTCCACGGCGACTCGTCGAACGTGAGTGCGTGCGCGGCGATGTGGAGCACATCGGAGCGTCCCGCGATGCTCGCCAGATTGGCCCCGCCATCCTCGAGCCCTCGCACGATCTCGACCTTGTCGAAATCGTGCCTGATGCTCATCGCTTCTTCGATGGTCCCGGAGAGCCCGCGGTCGCCGGGCGCGACGAGCACGGCGATGCGCGCCGGCTCTTGCCGGCGTTCGCGAGCGCCGGCACGCATCAGTGTAAGCGCAGCGACGGACGGCACCTGCGCGACCTCGTGCGTTTCCATCAACATGCGTGCGCCCGCGTCGCCGTCTGCGGACGGCACCACCAGCGTACCCCAGGGGACGAGCGCGTAGAAACCGTCGGGCGAGACGATCAGTCGCTCCGTTCGCGCGACCAGATCCGCCACCTCGCCGAGCACGGCGCGCCCCATCGATCGCTGCAGCGTCAGGATCTGTTCCGCCGAGTAGAGTCGCTGCGATGCCGGCACCGCGTCCGCCAGAATCTGCCGGTATGTCTGCACCTTCAGCGCGAGGGGCGAA
>JAOTVO010000254.1 GCA_029863355.1 Candidatus Krumholzibacteriia bacterium | reverse complement strand
TTCGCGCCGGTCGGTTGCGCCGGGTCGGTGGCGATCGCACTGCCGGTGGCGGCGAGCGTGACCGCGTCGCCCGGACGCAGGTTGCCAAAGGCGTCCCGCGAGGTCACCGTCACGCTCGACTGCGACACGCCGTCGGCCACGACGGGGCTGGTGGCGGAGATGGTCGAAACCGTCGCACTCACCGCCGCCGGCGTGACGCTGACGGTGGCGTTGTCGCCGAGCGATGGGGACTTGCCGTCCAGCGTGACCATGGTGAGGTTGTGCGGGACCACGGTCGTCGCCAGGGTGGCCATGTAGTCCACGCGCGCCGAGTCGTTGTTGGCGGCGATGTTCACGAACGTGGTCGGCGTGACGTGGTCGCTGGGCGAGAAGAACGCTCCCGAGCTTGGGAACAGGCTGACGGTGCGGTTCTCCGCGACGTCCGTCCGGTTGCCGAAGGCGTCGACGACGTAAACCGTGTACGCCGCGAAGTCGCCCGCGGTGATGGTGGTATCGCCCGGCGCGATGCTCAGCCGAAACGGCGGGCCGGGTACGACGTCGAGACTGGGCGAGGTGGCGATCTGTACGGGTGCGGCACCCGTTGGGTCGCTGGAAACGGTGAAGGCGTACGGTCCCGGAGCGCCCGGCGCGGTGGCGACGGCCAAGGGGTTGGCGCCGCCGCCGGTGTCGCCGTATGTGATCGTGATCGTGTTACCGGCGGTGAGCGTGTCCACCGTCACCGTGATCGTCTGCCCGACCACGCTCGAAATGGAGGGGGTGCCGGTGGGCTCGTTGGTGGCGACGGTGACGTAGCCGGCCCCGCCGCTCGAAGCGCCCTGCGGTGCGCTCCACGAGGCGGGGATGACGAGACGGACCGTCCCGCTCTGGAACGCCTCCCCGGCCGCGTAGGTCACCGCCCAGGTCCCCGCCGCGCCCGCGGAGACGTCGAGCGCGGGCGCAATAGCGGCCGAGCCGCTGCCCGGCCCCGCCAGTGCGGCGGGGACGGCGGCAACGGCGACCAGGAGGCTCAGGAAGAGGACAACGGCGCGCATACGAACGACTTACATTCTGGGGGCGCGATTGGGTACGCAGCGGACCTACGATCCCGATCGCGCGCTCGGGGGGAAGCCCCTTTTAAATCTGCAATTCCTATGCCCCGGCCGTCATCGCAGTAACCGGTTGTCTTTCGAGAAGATGTGGACTCAGGGGGGTACGGATCCGCGTCCTACGGCCCGATGCGTCGCCGGTGACTGCGGGATTTTACCAGGCCGGCGGCGAAAAGGCAAATGAGACCAACGGATTGCCGTCCTCGCCTCCCCCGGGAGGGTTCACGGCGCGGGGCCAGGAACCACCAGGATCGAGCTGCGCCCGTCGAAGCCGTCCGGCTCGCTGTCGGGGTTGGTAGGGTCGGCGATCCAGCGCCTGCCGTCCACGACGAACTTGTAGGCGTAGCGCCCCGGGGCGAGGGGGTAGAACAGGGTCCACTCGCCGTCGCCGTTCTCGTCGGTCATCGGGTCCGCCGTGGGATCCCAGGCGTTGAAATCACCCACGAGGTTCACGCGCGACGCGTCCGCATTGCGGTAGCGGAAGACCGCTCCGCCGTCGGCAATCTCCGGTCCCATCGAGCGCGGCGGCGGGGCCTTCGTCCCGCAAGCCGCGAGCGCCAGGAGCGGCAGCGAGCAGGCCAGCGCTCGCGCCCAGGACGCAACCATCAGCGTACCTCCGTCTTCCCGTCCCTCACGACGACGACCAGGAGCGACGCGCGCCCCGCCGGCCCGCCCGGCACCTCTTCGGCGTTGCCGGGGTCGATGCGCCAGGTGTGCTCGTCGAGCCAGAACAGGTACTGATAGCGGCCCGGTTCGAGCGGGACCACGATCTCCCAGTTTCCGTCGCCGGACGGATCGTCCATGAGGCCGATGTCCGCCTCGCCGGCGCTCCCGTCGCCGCGCGCCCAATTGTTCTCCGGCCAGCTGCCGGCCAGCTGCACGCGCGAGGCCTCCGGCGCGTACAGGTGGAAGCGCACGCCGCCGTCGGCGACGGCGGGCCCGGCGGAGCGCTCGCGCGGCGCCAGCGAACCGCAACCCCAACCTGCCGCGGCGGCGACCGCCACCGCGATGATCACCCGTGCCCGCGTCATGCCACGAATATCTTAGAAGCGGACAATGCATTCAAGTTTTATCGCGTGCGCGCCCTCGAGCGTGCGCTCGCGTTCCAGCACGCGCGAACCGATCAGCGCCGCCTCGCTGCGGCGCACGGCGTCTCCCAGCGCCGAGCGCACGACCTCGCTGCGACCGATGGGCGCGTAGTCGTTCACCACCGGATCGAAGACGGCGGGGTCGAAGCCGTAGCCGAGATCGAGCAGGAGCCCACGGTAACGCCACCCGATCTCGACGTATCCGGCGGCGAAGGTGTCGAGCCCGCCCCACGCAGGCTTGTCGTAGCGAGCCAGGCGACCATCGAGGAGCACGTAGAGTCCCGCGCCCGCCGCCCACTCCGCACCGGCCTCCAGCCAGGCGTACTCCAACGTGGCCAGAAACCCCTTCCCCGCAGCGCCCGCCTCCGCGTGCGCCGCGGCGGGCACCCACCGCGGTGGCGTCGAAGCCCAATCCACCCTCAGGCTCGCCCAGCCGTACGCGCGGCGATCGATACCGACGATGTCCGCGATGGAAAAGGTGTCGCGTCCCTGCAGCCAGAGGTTGCGCTCAGGCGAGTCCACCAGGAGCGCGTCGGGTGTGTCGGCGTAGTCCTGATCGGTGTAGCGAGCCGCCAGCGAGGCGCCGGTGCCTTCGCCGTCGCCGTTCCAGCTCACCTCCGCGTCGAGCCGGTGGATCCGTGCGCGCGACGCCGCCTCCACCCCCTCGAACGAGAAGTCCACGAAGTCCCACCCCAGACGCGCGGCCATGTCCCCGTGCTCGCGCGCGACCGCCACCGTCCAGCGGTCGCTCGTTTCGAAGCGTGCGCGACCGCCTTGCGCGGCGCCGGCGCCCGCGGCCACGCCCGCGGCGAGCGTGGGCACCTGCCAGGTGGCCGTCTCGAGCAGTCGCACATCGGACGACGCCCACCCGTAGGCCAGCGCCACGTCGGCGCCGAGCAGGAGGCTTTCGAAGCGCAGCCATACGGCCTGGGCAAAGCGGTCCTCGCGCGTCGCCTGGGTGCTGATGCGGAAGCTCGCGCTGTCGCGCGCCACCGCCGCGGCCAGACCGGGGTGCAGACCGCGGTCGTCGCGCCGCGTGTAGCCCACGCGCGCGTCGCCGAGGCGCACGGCCAGATCGAGGGCAAGACGGTCCGCGCCGTCCCGCGTCGGCCGGTACGCGTAGAGCGTGGTGTCGGACGCGACGCCCGCTTCGAATCCGGCCAGCGCGTCGCCGGCGATGCTCGGCGGCGGCCCGGCGGTGCGCGCGACGTCGTCGTCGTAGAGCGCGCGCAGATCGGCGGCCGTCCCTATCGGCCACACCGCGCTCACGCCGTGGCGGCCAAAGCCGGCGTCGTAGCGGTAGACGCCGTCCCGGCCCACCAGCGTGAACGGGTCCTCCGACGTCCACACGCTGTCGTTCTCCGTCCCGCGGGCCACGAGGCCGCCGAGCTGCGCCTCGAGCGAGGCGCGATCGACGGCCACCTGGAACGCCTCGGCGGTCGTCCAGGTATCGTCGGTCGAGGCGAGCACGGCGCGGCCACGGACGAGATCACGGTCGAGGCGGACGCCAACGTCCGCGCGTTGGAACGACAGCGACTCCCCGCCTTCCCAACGGAAATCCCCGATGTAGCGCAAGAACGGTTTCACGGTGCGGGGCGCACCCGCCGTGGGCTCGGAGTCGTCCGTGCTCAGGGCCAGCGTCCCCGCGCGTTCCGCCAGCGCCAGCGGCGACCCCAGCGCGGGGTTTCCTCCCGGGTTGTCCGTATCCACGGCCCACACGCCGTCGATCACGTACTTGTAGCGATACGACCCCTCGACGAGAAAGAGCGAGATCTCGAACACCCCCGGCGCCGACTCGGCCATGGGCTCGACCGTGGGGTTCCAGTTGTTGAAGGTGCCGACGAGAAAGACGTGCTTGGCCCGGGCGGCGCGCACGGTGAAGACGACCTCGTCCTCGTCCACGCGGACGGCGGCCCCGGCCGCGACGGCCAGAACGGCCACCAGGCACGCGCACGCCAGGGCACGAGCGAGGCGGCGCATCAGAAGTCTCCCCGCAGGGTGATCGTGTACACGTTGTCGGC
>JAOTVO010000253.1 GCA_029863355.1 Candidatus Krumholzibacteriia bacterium | reverse complement strand
GAAGACGATCGTCGCCATGCCGTCGCGCAGGCGGTCGAGGGTGTGGAACCACATGCGCTCGCGCTCGGCGTGGAAGTCCCAGGCCTGGTCCAGCCACGCCCGCTCCTCGATGACGCGCTCGTTCATCGCCCACGTGTCCTCGGCCAGACCCAGCGTGCCATAGGGGCCCATCAGCTTGGCCAGATAGATGGAGAACACCGAGGGGTGCGTGATGGGCATGGCCGGCTTCTCCGGGTCGATGTGGATGGGCGTCATGTAGAGGCCCACGTCGCCGTCGATGTGCGTGGCGCGGAAGCGCGCGATCCCGTGCAGCGTCACCCCGGGCGACGCCTTGAAGGAGAGCCGAATCCACGGCGTGTATGCGTCGGCGCGGACGGTGTGCACCGCGCCCTGGAGGCGCATCTCCAGGTGCCCGCGCTGCGTGTCCGGGCGCAGGGTCAGCGGGAGCGTGAGGGTCTTGCCCGTGATGGGGCTGTCCGGCCCCGGGATCTCCGTCTCGATCCAGCCGCCGTTCGTGCCGGGGCGCGAGAGCTTGACGATGAGCCCGCCGATGCGGTCGGCCTCGCTCGAGGTGGTGAAGTACGTAAACGAGCCCATGGTGCCGCGCAGGTCGGGCACGCACATGCCCGCGATCATGACGCCGTTGATGCGCTCCACGGGGAAGGTGATGGGCACGCGCAGCACCGAGCAGAACACGCCGTGGTCGGAGAGGACGCGCCAGAACGTGCGCCCCTTGCGGAGCATGCGCACGCCGCTCTTGCCGCGCGGCAGCCGCCACGGGCCCAGACGCCAGAAGCGCTGGCTCCCGTATACCTCGCTCGAAGAGAGCTTGGGGAGGTAGCTGCGCCGGTCGCGCGAGAGGAAATCGTACATGGCGTGGCGCGAGCTGTCCGCGCCCGTGGCGAAGGTCGACCACGCGACTGGCGAGAGCGCCGGCGTGGACGTGCCCAGGCGCCGGAAGGAGCCCGTCTCGCTCAGGCGCGAGAGGTTGGGCAGCTCGCCGGCCGCCATCATACGCTCGCAGATGTCGGGGTCGAGTCCGTCGATGCCGAGGAGAATCGTCTTCTTGACCTTCGCGCGCCCCAGCGAGCGCCGCCGGCGCCAGGCGCGGGCCAGCGCGCGCACCGGAAACGTGAGCAGGGCGAAGAACGCAGTGAAGAACGCGATCATCAGCGTGAGGAACGACGACACCAACGCAAAGCCGGCGCCCGGCCCGATGTAGGCGTGCGCCGCCGTCGGCAAGAGCAGCGCGCAGAGTGCGGTGAGCGCGCTAACCCAGATCGACTTCGAGACTCTGGAGGACACGTGCGGGTACATCCACGAGGTTGAGGTTGTCGGCCTGCGGCAAAAGATCCGCGCGCAGCGTCAGAAAGAAGGCGTCGTCCCAGGTGTGCATGCCCTGCAGGCGCCGCTCGCCGAAGATTCCCGGCGCGCCGATGCGGCCCTTGCAGTCGTAGCCGTTGCGCGGCACCACGAGCAGGTCGGGCCCGCGGTCCGCCTCGGGGCCGAAGTAGACCTCGGCACCGTCGAAGACGTGACGGACGACGGGCTCGTCACCGTCGCGCAGCGCCTCGATGCGCGCCTTGATCTCCGCCTTGAGGGGTGCCACGTCCGCCGGGGCGACCGAGCCGCGCGGAAAACGGCCGCGCCGGTGGATGTAGATGCGCGCGGGATCCAGGCAGAACGCCGTGGCGCGCTCGGAGATTGCCCCCAGCGCGTCGGCCTTGGCATCGCCCAGAACCAGATAGCCGTTCTCGGCGAGGAATGTATTGAGATAGACCTCCTTCTGCGTCCCGCAGAAGCCGTGGTCGGAGAGGACGAAAAAGTTCTCGCCGCCGCCATCGGCGGCGAAGCGATCCGCCACATCGCCGACGAAGGCGTCGACGGCGCGGTAGTAGTCGAGGAAGTCGCCGTGGTGCGCGTGGCTCGGATCCTCGTAGGCGTCCCAGATGAAGTGGTGCAGGCGGTCGGTTCCGGTGACGACGACCTCCATCAAGTTCCACTTCTCCGCTTTCCACAGCGCCTCGAGCATGCGGCGGCGCATGCCGAGCAGCTCGTGCAGCTTACCGAAGAGCGCAGGCGGATTGCCGCGCACCTCGGCCGCGTCGAGGTCGATCTCGTAGCCGACCTCCCGCGCCGTCTTGAGGTACTTGGCGGGGAACACCGAGCGGTCCAGGTGCACGGCGACGAACCCCGACACCAGGGCGCCGTGGATGGGGCGCGCGGGGTAGGTGGCCGGCTGGTTGATCACCACGCTGCGCATGTTGGCCGCGCCCAGACGATCCCAGATCGTCTCCGTCTTCACGTCGCGGAAGCTGGGGAACGACGTCTTGTAGGTGCCCTCGTGCAGGTCGGTGAAGCCGTAGATCCCGTGCGTGCCCGGGTTGCGACCCGTCATGAAGGTGGTCCAGCTCACCGAGGAGATCTCCGGGAGCGAGACCGTCATCGAGGCCATGCGCCCGCGCGCGGCCAGGTCGCGCAGGCGCGGCGTCACCCCGGCGTCCATGAAGCGCTGGAGCATGGAGTAGGGCACGCCGTCGAGGCCGACGACGCAGGCCCTCCGGCCGGACCGCTGAGACCACTTGGGCATGGCGCTAGATGTACCCGAGGTCGCGCAGGCGCGACTTGATGGCCTCTTCCTCTTCGGCGGAGTAGTCGGCGCCCTCCACGCGGGGGATGTGCCCCAGCATTTCGAGCGTGGAGATGATCTTGCGCACGCTCTCGTCCTCGCTCTCCTTGTCGGTCTCCACCAGGACTTCGGGCTTCTCCGGGGCCTCGTAGGGGTCGTCGACGCCGGTGAAGTTCTTGATCTCGCCCGCGAGTGCTTTCTTGTAGAGGCCCTTCACGTCGCGGTCCTTGAGCACGTCCACCGGGCACTTTACGTAGACCTCGACGAAGCGGTCGATGCCGGCGCGCACCTCGCCACGGACGGCGCGGTAGGGGGAGATCGCAGCGGCGATGGCGGCCACGCCGTTGCGCGAGAGCACCTTGCACACCCAGCCGATGCGGCGGATGTTGATGTCGCGATCCTCCTTGGAGAAACCCAACCCCTTGCTGAGATTCTCGCGCACCTCGTCGCCGTCGAGCACCTCGACGTTGACTCCGCGCTCGAGGAGGATGCCCTCGACCTTGCGCGCCAGCGTCGATTTGCCGGAGGAGGGAAGACCCGTGAACCAGATCGTGAAGCCTTTCATGCGTTCGCCTTTCCGCTAGATCACTTTGCCGATCATCTCGCTCGGCACGTCGATGGAGTAGAAATCGAGGATAGAGGGCGCGATGTCGTAGATCGAGATCGGCCCCACCGCGCCGGACGGCCCCTTGCCCCGCCCCTGCCACACGAAGATGCCCTCCTGCGCGTGGTTGGCGTCGTCGGGTCCGGTGTCGTTCTCGAAAATGTGCACCTGGCCACCGCCCACTGTGCCCGCGCTGCGCCAGTCCAGGTTGCCCAGGTAGACCACCATGTCGGGCGGCGTGCCCTGGGTCTCGCGGTAGGTCTCCTCGGGGAGGAACACCCGCGTCCCGATCGGGTTCCCCTTCTCGTCGGTGAGCGCCTCGAGCTTGGCCTTGAGCTCGCGCTTGAAGGCGTCCAGCTCGCCGGCGGGGATCAAGCCGTTGGGTTCGCGCCCCTCGACGTTCAGAAAGATACGCGAGTAGTAGCCGCCCTCGCCCCACACGCGCGTCTTCGTCCAGTCGATCATGCTCGTCTTGAGCTTGGTGGGCTCGTCCGGATAGGCCTTGAGCGCGAGCAGGCCCTCCTTGATCAGCCACTCGTTGATGCAGACCGCCCCGTTCATCTTCTTGGCACCGTGGTCGGAGACCAGGATCACCGAGGCATCTTCCGGCAGCGCGTCGACGGTGCGGCCGATCTCCCGGTCCATGTAGACGTAGTAGTCGTGGATGGCGCTCGCGAACGGATTGCCGGGCTCGTAGAGCCGGTGCGTCTCGTCCGCATAGCGCCAGAAGGCGTGGTGCAGGCGATCCGGCCCCATCTCCACCATCATGGCGAAGTCCCAGTCCTCCTCGCCGAGCAGGCGGCGGAAGGCGCGGAAGCGCGCCTCGGTCATGCGATAGATCTGGTCGAGCGTCTCCTGCTTGCGCTCGTTGCGAAAGTCGCGCACGTCGATGATGTAGTCGCCCCCGGCCGCCGCGTCCAGCCGCGCGCCCAGCTCGGGCGGGTGCGTCCAGGTGACGTCCTTGCTC
>JAOTVO010000252.1 GCA_029863355.1 Candidatus Krumholzibacteriia bacterium | reverse complement strand
GGCCAGATCAAGCACAGCTATCCATTCTGTTGGCGGTGCACAACGGCGCTGGTCTACTACGCGCGCGACAGCTGGTACATCCAGACCACGTCGTTCAAGGACCAGATGATCGCGGCCAACAACGCGGTCGGTTGGATTCCGGCCGAGGTAGGCGAGCACCGCTTCGGCGACTGGCTCGAGAACAACGTCGATTGGGCCCTGTCGCGCGAGCGCTATTGGGGCACGCCGCTGCCCATCTGGGTGTGCGAGGGGTGCGACCACGCCGACGCGTTGGGATCGATCGAGGAGCTGACCGAGCGCGCCGTGGCGGGACTGCCCAGCGACAGGGAAGCGCTCGACCTGCACCGCCCCATGGTCGACGACGTCGAGCTCGCCTGCGGCGAGTGCGGGGGCCGCATGCGCCGCGTGCGCGAGGTCATCGACGTGTGGTTCGACTCGGGGGCGATGCCCTTCGCGCAGTATCACTACCCGTGGGACGAAGAAAAGATGTGGGAGGCGCAGTTTCCGGCGGACTTCATTAGTGAAGGCATCGACCAGTGCCGTGGGTGGTTCTACTCGCTGCTCGCCATCTCCACCTTCATCTCCGGCAAGAGCCCTTTTCGCCGCGTGCTCGCCACCGAGATGATTCTCGACAAGCACGGGCAGAAGATGTCGAAGAGCCGCGGCAACACGGTGGAACCGCGGGACGTGCTCGACGAGGAAGGCGCGGACGCCCTGCGCTGGTACCTCGTCACGACCAGCCCGCCCTGGTCGCCCACGCGCTTCGACCGCGACGGCGTCAAAGAGACGTCGCGCAAGATGCTCGACACGGTGCGCAACGTCTACTCGTTCTTCGCCATGTACGCGTCGATCGACGGCTACGCGCACGACTTCGCCGCGCGCGGCGCGCCCTCCCTGCTCGACCGCTGGCTACTCTCCCGCTACCACTCCACGGTGCGCCGCGTGCGCGAGCTCCTGGACGACTTCGAAGTCACCCGCGCCGCCCGTGCGCTGCAGGCATTCACGCTCGACGAGCTTTCCAACTGGTACGTACGCCGCTCGCGCCGCCGCTTCTGGAAGGGGCAAATGGGCGACGACAAACGCGCCGCCTTCCACACGCTCTACACGGTGCTCGACGGACTGGCGCGGATGCTCGCCCCCTTCTCGCCGTTTCTGGCCGAGGAGATCCACCTGGCACTGCGCGGCGCCGGCCTGGAGGAGAGCGCCGCGGAGAGCGTGCACCTGGCACCCTTCCCCGACAGCGACGGCGCGGCCGTCGATGGGGCGCTGGAGCGGCAGATGGCGGTGGCGCTGACCGTGGTCTCGCTGGGGCGAACGGCGCGCAACGACGCCGGGGTCAAGGTTCGCCAGCCGCTGCGCGCGGGCCTCGTCCACGCCACCGACGGCGCCGGACTGGACGCGTTTCTCGCCCATGCCGAGATTGTCGCGCTGGTGATGGACGAGCTCAACGTGCGTTCGCTCGTGCCGGCCGGCGACCTGAGGCGTCTGGTCCGCCTTTCGGCGAAGCCGCACTTCCCCGCGCTGGGCAAGCGTTTCGGCAAGCGCGTGCCGCGCGTGGCCCGGGCCATCCAGGAGCTGGACACCGAGCCCCTGCTGGCGTTCCATCGCGACGGCGCCGTGACCGTCGACGTCGACGGCGACGCCGTGGACTTGGGCCGCGACGAGCTGGGCGTCGAGCTGGCCGCGACGGAGGGCTACTCGGCGGCACAGGAGCGGGGCGTCACGGTCGTGCTCGACCTGGAGATCACGCCCGAACTGCGCATCGAGGGAGCCGCGCGCGAGATCGTCAATCGGCTGCAGAATCTGCGCAAGAAAGCGGGCTACGACGTCACCGACCGCATCCGCCTGCGCTGGGCCGGCGGTGACTTTGCGCGCGAGGTCTTCTCGGCGCAGGGCGCGCTCATCGCCACGGAGACGCTGGCCGTCGGCGTCGAGGCGGGCGCGCCCGAGGACTGGGGGGACACCGTCACCTTCGCCCAGGAAGGCGAGCGCATCTCGCTGTGGATCCAGAAAAGCGATTGACACCATGTTAACCCGAATGTATGTTTCCATCGCTCCGGCGGGAAGGCAACCCGCGCATCGTCAATGAAGAGAGAGGCTTAGAGAGATGAACAAGAGAGACCTCCAGCGCTTCAAGAAGCTCATCGAGGCGGAAAAACAGCGGGTGATGGAGCGGATCGGCATGATCGAGGAAGAGATACACGATCTCGCCGCGAGCCAGACCGGGGGCCAGAGTTATTCCAATCATATGGCTGACATAGGCAGCGAGGCCATCGAGCAGGAGCAGGCGTTCATGCACGCGAGCCAGGGCACCGACTACCTGATCGCGCTCGAGGAAGCGATGAAGCGGATAGAGAAGGGGACGTACGGAACGTGCGAGGAGTGCGGGGACAAGATCCCGCAGCGCCGTCTGGAGGCGTTCCCCGCCGCCAAGTTGTGCATTCGCTGCAAGTCCAAGCTCGAGAAGCTCCACAGGGGCTGAACGTGGGGCTGCTGCTCCCGGCCACCGTCGTCGTCGTCATCGATCAGCTAACCAAACAGCTCGTCTGGCGACACGGGCAGAACTACGACGTCATCGCCGGCTACCTGCACATCACACTCGTCAAGAACTCGGGAGCCGCCTTCGGTCTCTTCCAGGGCGGCCGCGCAGTCTTCGTCGTGGCCAGCCTGCTGGCCGCCGCCTTCATCGTCTACGCCGGCCGGCGCGTGCCGCGCGTGGAGCGCTACAAGCGCGCACTGCTCGGGTGTATCCTGGGCGGAGCGATCGGAAACCTGATCGACCGAATGATCAGCGGCGAGGTCATCGACTTCATCCAGATCGGCGTGGCCGGCCACTACTGGCCCGTTTTCAATGTCGCGGACATCGGCGTGTCGGTGGGGGCCGCGTTGTTGCTGCTGCACGTCGCCTCGTCGCGGCAGCGGGACGCGGTGGACCGGCCGCCCGGCGCCGCGTAGCGGACCATGCCGGACGGCCCGACCCAGCGCTTCACCGTGACGCCGGAGGAGACCGGAGAACGGCTCGATCGCTTCCTCGCGGGGCGCTCCCCCGGAATCTCGCGCAGCCAGATCCAGAGGCTCAACGCGCTCGGCGGCGTCAGCGTCGACGGGCGCCGGCGCGCGGACAGCTATGCCGTGGCGGCGGGTGAGTCCGTGGAGATCAGTCCGGAGATGCTGGTCCCGCGCGGGCTCGCCGGCGGCACTCCCGGCGCGGAGGCCATCCCCCTGGCCGTGGTCTACGAGGACGACGACGTCGCGGTCGCGAACAAGCCGGCGGGCATGGTCACGCATCCCGCGCACGGCAACTGGACGGGCACGCTCGTCAACGCGCTCTTGGGGCGCGGAACGCGGCTGTCCGCGCTCGGCGCTCCCGAGCGGCCTGGCGTGGTGCACCGGCTGGACAAGGACACCAGCGGTCTGGTGGTCGTGGGCAAGACCGACCGCGCGTACCGTGCCCTCGCCGAGGAAATCAAGCGCCACGAAATCGACAAGGTCTATCACGCCATCGCCGTCGGCCACCTCCCGTCCCGCACGCTGCGGGTCGAAGCGCCCATCGGTCGCCACCCCGTCCACCGGCAGCGCATGACCGTCGTCGCGGCCGGCGGACGCGCCGCCAGCACGGACGTCTTGGTGGTAGACAGGTATGGGCAATTCGACTATATTCGCCTGGCCACGCGCACGGGTCGGACGCACCAGATAAGGGTACATCTAGCGCACGTTGGACACCCGCTACTCGGTGATCCGGTCTACGGCGGTCGAAGGCGGAAGGGGCAGGCGCCGCCGGCGAGGAGCAAGGACGTTTTCGTGAAGCTTCTGCGGATCCTGCCCAGGCACGCGCTGCACGCGTCGCGGCTGTCGTTCACGCACCCGGTGACGGGTGAGCGCATGACGTTCACCGCCGCGCTCCCAGACGACATGCGGACCGCGCTCGAGACGATTCACAGGGAAGACCGCTTTGAAGGAGGTTCAGCTTGAAGATCACGCAGAGAGAAGTCGGTAGTGCCGTCATCCTCGATCTAAACGGCAAACTCACGGGAGGCCCCGACGCGGACACGTTCCGCGATGTCTTCAAATCTCTTGTCGACCAGGGCAAGAAGAACGTGATCGTCAACCTCGAGAAGGTCTCGTGGATCAACAGTACCGGGCTGGGAATCCTCATCAGCGGCTACACCTCCGTGCGCCGCGGCGGCGGGGACCTGGTCGTG
>JAOTVO010000310.1 GCA_029863355.1 Candidatus Krumholzibacteriia bacterium | reverse complement strand
CCCTGGTGGCGGGTCTCGAGAACGCGGAGGCCATCGCGGACGCCTCCGTCGTCATCCTGTCCGTTCCGTTCGAGAGCACCGTCGCGACGCTCGAAGCGGTTCGAGAGCGTTTCGAGCCGGGTCAGCTGGTCGTCTCGATCGGAGTTCCGCTCGCGAGCGCCGTCGGTGCCGGGGCCACGCGCCTGCTGGGGGTGTGGGAGGGCTCCTGCGCGGAGCTGGTGGCCTCCCGGCTGCCCGAGGGCGTCGAGGTGGCCTCCGCGCTGCAGAACGTCGCGGCACACCGCCTGCGCCAGCTGGCCGAGCCCATCGACTGTGACGTGGTCGTTTCGGGCGCTCCGGGGCCGCGCCGCCGCTGCATGGCCCTCTGTGAGCTGCTGCCCGGCGTCCGGGCGATCGACGGGGGGCCGCTCGCGAACGCGCGGATCGTGGAATCACTGACGGCGCTGCTGATCGGTTTGAACGCGCGCTATCGCGTTCCGGAAGGGATTGGATTGCGCTTCACCGGCCTGCCTGCATCGGAGCGCGGCGGCGCAAAGGCCGCAGAGTCGTCAGGCTAGTGATTTCAGCGGGTTACGGGACGCCTTGCAGGCCGCGCGCGGCACTCGACCGCGAACCGCCGTTCGCGGCAGGAGAGAAATCAGTGGAAGCTCAATAACTTGTAGTTCGGGGGCAGAGAGGACACCAGATTTTGTGGATTTTTCATTGACGACCTCGACGGTGAAGAGTAAACACGCGAGACGGTGATGAGACATGTCTTCCTGGCGGCCTGGGGGGGTTCAAAAACAGGCGGTCGGCAGGAAGACGCGAACCGGATTCGGGATGGAGGACCTGGTTCCGGTTCGGGGGCCTCGGGCATGCCGGGGCCTCTCTCATCTCCGGTGAACCTTCGCCCCCAAGCGTTGCGGTGTGGTGCCTCGGGGTGGAAGCGGACGAGTTCTCGATCCCTGGGGTGCTTCGCAGCGCGTTCGCTGTCTGCGCCGGGGGAGAGAGTGGATCCCGGCCCTGGCGAGCGGACGCCGGGAGTCGTGGCTGAGGGCTGAATTGCGCGCGGATCCGACCGGCTCGAACAACATTCATCTCGGGGGGACGGTGTGAACGCGAACGGAACGACGGTGGGTGGCGATGGCAAGGGTGGCGCGAAGTTGCGGGCCCTGGGGTCGAGTCGTTCGGAGCGCAGCCGCCGGGCGTGCGCGCCGAAGGGATTGACGATCCGCCGCCATTTCACCGTGGCCGGCAGCGATCCCTTCGACGCCGTCGAGTGGGAGACGCGCAGCGCGAAGATCGCCAACGAGCAGGGCGAGACGATCTTCGAGCAGACGGACGTCGAGGTTCCCAGGAGCTGGTCCCACCTCGCGACCAACGTGGTGGTGTCGAAGTATTTTCGCGGCCACATCGGCACACCGGAACGGGAGCACAGCGTCAAGCAGCTGATTGGCCGCGTCGTGGATCGCATCCGCGAGTGGGGAGACAAGTCCGGCTACTTCCACACGACGGAGGACGGTCAGGCTTTCTCCGATGAGCTCAAGCACATCCTGGTCACGCAGCGCATGGCCTTCAACAGCCCCGTGTGGTTCAACCTCGGCGTCAAGGACACGCCGCAGCAGGCCAGCGCGTGCTTCATCAACTCCGTGGAGGACACCATGGAGTCGATCATGGATCTCGCCAAGACCGAGGCCATGCTCTTCAAGGGAGGCTCCGGGACCGGCTCCAACCTCTCGAAGATCCGCTCCTCGAAGGAGCACCTGGCCGGCGGCGGCACGGCTTCCGGACCGGTGTCCTTCATGCGCGGCTTCGACGCGTTCGCCGGCGTGGTGAAGTCCGGCGGCAAGACGCGTCGCGCGGCAAAGATGGTGATCCTCAACGTCGATCATCCGGACGTCATGGAATTCATCCGTTGCAAGGCCGACGAGGAGAAGCGGGCCGGCGCGCTCATCGATGCCGGCTACGACGGCGGTTTCAACGTGCCGGGTGGCGCCTACGATTCCGTGTTCTACCAGAATGCCAATCACTCCGTGCGCGTGACCGATGCGTTCATGCGCTCCGCGCTCGCGGGCGGCTCGTGGCAGACGCGCGCCGTGACCACGGGTGAGGTGACGGGCACATGGGAGGCGCGTGAGATTCTCCGCGAGATGTCGGAGGCTGCGCACGTGTGCGGCGATCCGGGCATCCAATACGACACCACGATCAATCGCTGGAACCCGGTCAAGTCCTCGGGGCGGATCAACTCGAGCAATCCCTGCTCTGAGTACATGTTCCTCGACGACACGGCGTGCAATCTGGCCAGCCTCAATCTCATGCGCTTCGTCGCCGAAGACGGGAGCTTCGACGTCGAGGCGTTTCGACGTGCGGCTGCGCTCACGATCCTGGCGCAGGAGATCCTGGTCGATCACGCGGACTATCCCACGCAGGCCATCGCCCGCAACAGCCATCTCTTCCGGCCGCTTGGCCTCGGCTACGCGAACCTCGGCGCATTGCTGATGGCGTCGGGGCTTCCCTACGACAGCGATGAGGGTCGCAACCTGGCGGCCGCGTTGACCGCGGTGATGTGCGGACAGGCCTATGCAACGAGCGCCGAGATCGCGGAGGCGATGGGTGCCTTCCCGCGATACCGCATGAATCGCAAGTCCTTCCTCGAGGTCATCGGCATGCACAAGGCGGCGGCGGAGTCGATTCCGTCTCCGGGCGTGCCGGGGGATCTACTCTCCGCCGCGCGCGCGTGCTGGAGCGAGGCGCTCGAGGCGGGCCGCAAGTCCGGATTCAAGAACGGGCAGGTCACGGTGTTGGCGCCCACGGGCACGATCGCGTTCATGATGGACTGCGATACGACCGGCGTGGAGCCCGACATCGCCCTCGTCAAGTACAAGAAGCTCGTCGGCGGCGGCTACCTCAAGATCGTGAACAACACGGTGCCCATGGCGCTGCACAAGCTCGGGTACGATGCGGATGAAATCGAGCGAATCGTCGAGTACGTCGACGAGAACGAGACGATCGAGGGCGCTCCCGATCTGCGCGAGGAGCACATCGAGGTGTTCGACTGCGCGTTCCGGGCGAAGACTGGGACGCGCAGCATCCACTGGATGGGGCACGTGCGCATGATGGGCGCAGTCCAGCCCTTCTTGTCCGGTGCGATCAGCAAGACCGTGAACCTTCCCGAAGACGCCAGCCCGGAAGACATCACGCTCGCCTACGTGGAAGGCTGGAAGCTCGGGCTCAAGGCGCTGGCGGTCTACCGGGACGGCAGCAAGCGGACCCAGCCACTCAACACGGGCAAGACGAATG
>JAOTVO010000251.1 GCA_029863355.1 Candidatus Krumholzibacteriia bacterium | reverse complement strand
GCACGGCCGTCCGACCATCCACCGCCTCTCGCTCGAGGAGATCGAGCGCTGGTTCCACCGGCGCTAGCGCGGCGCGCGCGCCGGAGGCCATGTCCGACCAAGCCACCGTGAGATGCGTCGCCGTCATGGGTGCGACGGCGACGGGGAAGACGGCGCTGGCGCTCGCGCTCGCCGAGCGCGTGGGCGGCGAGATCGTCTCCATGGACTCGCGCCAGGTCTACCGCGGCCTGGACATCGGCACCGGCAAGCCCACGCCGGAAGAGCGCGCGCGGGCCCCGCACCACTTGATCGACATCCTCGACCCGCGCGAGCCCACCAGCGCGGGCAACCATGCGCGCCTGGCCGAGGGCGCGGTGAGGGACATCGCCGCGCGCGGACGCGCGCCGCTCCTCGTCGGGGGCACGGGACTGTACTTCCGCGCGCTCTTGGAGGGAATCGTCGACGTGGCCATTCCGGCCGAGGCCCTGGCAGGTATCCGCGCCGAGCTGTCGCCGCGGTCCACCGAAGCGCTCTATGCGCAGCTGCGCGCGGCCGACCCCGCCCGAGCGGCCGCACTCGCGCCCGGCGATCGCGTGCGCATCGCGCGCGCTCTCGAGCTCATCGCCTGGACGGGCGAGCGCGCCAGCGACCTCTACGAGCGCCCGCGCCGCACGGTAGCGCTCTCGGCGATCAAGTTCGTGCTGACCATGCCGCGGTCGCGCCTGCGCGAGACCATCGCGGCGCGCACGCGCGCCATGTTCGCCGCCGGCTGGCCCGAGGAGGTGCGTGCGCTACTCGCCGCCGGCGTGTCGCCGGAGGCGCCGGGCATGCGCAGCCTGGGCTACCCGGAGATCGCGGAGACCATTACGGCGGGCCGGCCGGCCGCCGAGGTCGAGGACGCCGTTATCACGCGAACGCGCCAGTACGCCAAGCGCCAGGAGACATTCTTCCGCGCCGAGCCGGGCGCGCGCTGGGTCGACGTGACGCAGACGGGGGCCCGTTCGGCGGCGATCGCGGCGGCGGAGGCGTTTCTGGGGGAATCGATCGGTACTTGACACCAGCGCGGTAAGGGTATAAGAAGTAATTCGTTAGGAGGGCGGGCATAACTCAGTGGTAGAGTATCAGCTTCCCAAGCTGAGGGTCGCGGGTTCGAATCCCGTTGCCCGCTCCATCTCTCTCAATTAGATGAATCGAGTCCAGCGCATCTCCGGACCTCGATGCGCCCTGGTGATCGTGGGATGCGCGGCGCTCGTGGCATGCGCCACGCCCGGGCCCGCGCCCCGCGGCGGCGAGATCGAACCGGGGGTGGCGCTTTTTGTTTCCGGGCGCTATGCACAGGCGGCGGCCGCGTTCGAGGCCGTGCTGAACGGCGGCGCCGAGCCGGCGGTCAAGCGCGAGGCCTGCTACTACCTCGGCCGGGCCTACCTGGAACTGGACGACGAGCGGGCCGCGATCGACGCCTTCGCCACCGGCGTTCGACTGGGAGACGAGGGTCCCTGCCTGGCCTACCTCGAGCGGCTGCAGGCGCGGCTGGCCGGGGATCCGGCACACGTGCGGCGCATGACGGCCGTCTCCCGCACCCAGATGGCGGGCCTGGTGGCCCGCATGCTCTCCGAGCGCAACCGCCCGGTCGTCGCGGCCGACGAAGCCCCGCTCGATGCGCTGGTGCGGATGGGCTGGCTGGAGCGGCTTCCCGACGGGGCCCTGCACGGCGAGGCGGCGATGACCCGGGCCAGTTTCTACATGATGTTGTCGCGCATGTGCGCGCAGACGCCGTGTGCGAGCGCCCTGCCGCCGTTTCCGCGCGAGGCGGCGCCGATCACGGGGCCGGAGGCAATGGCCGCGCTCGAGCGGGCGCTGGACGGCGAGGGTTCGCATGGCGGATAGGGCACTGACCATCGTCGCTATCAAGGATCCGGCTTCCCTGGGGCTGCCTCCGGGGATCCTCGCCGTGGGGGACCGGGTGCTCGAGGTCGGGGGGAACAAGGCCGAGGACCCGATCGACTTCCATTTCCACACTTCCCAGGGCAAACGCGTCTCCATCCGGGTGGCGCGCGAGGGGGGAGCGGTGGAGGACGTCGTGCTGGACGCGCGGGTGGTGGCGGGTCTGGAAATCCGTTTCGAGGCGATGGACTTCCGGCGCTGCCGCTGCAAGTGCCCGTTCTGCTTCGTCGACCAGATGCCCGCGGGGATGCGCGATTCGCTCTACGTCAAGGACGAGGATTTTCGCCTCTCCTTCCTCTACGGCAACTTCACCACGATGAATGACATCTCCGACGCGGAGCTCGACAAGATCATCGAGCAGCGCAACTCGCCGCAATGGGTGTCGGTGCACGTGATCGAAGAGGGCATGCGCCGGTTCATCTTCGGGCGGCCCATGAAGCGCGACATCGTCGAAACGCTCGCGCGTCTAGCCGAGGGCGGCGTTACCGTGCACGCGCAGGCCGTCATCGTGCCGGGCAAGAACGACGGCGACCTCTTGCGCGAGACCATCGACACGCTGGAGGCGATCCATCCCAACGTGGCCACGCTGGCCGTGGTGCCGGTGGGGCTCACGCGCCACCGCGCGGGCCTGCCGGGGCTTCGCGGCTACCGCGACGAAGAGATGGGCGCGGTGCTCGACCTGTGCGAGCCGTATCGCGCGCGCTACGTCGACGGCGCCCGCGGCAGCCGCTTCGTGTTTCCCTCCGACGAGTGGTACGTCGGCGCCGGCCGCGAGGCGCCCGAAGCCGACGCGTACGAGGGTTTCCCCCAGCTGGACAACGGCGTGGGCAGCATCCGTCACTTCCTCGAGGAGATCGCGGACGACCTGGAGGGGCTAGGCGTGCCGAGGGACCTGGGCGCGCTGCGCCTGGTGACCGGGTTGCTCGGCGCGCGCGTGTTTCCGCGCTACGTTTTTCCGCTTCTGTCGGCGCACGGGGTGGCGGTCATGCCCGACGTCGTCAGCGTGGAGAACCGCTTCTTCGGCGACACGGTCACGTGCTCGGGACTCCTGGTGGGCGCCGACATGGTGGCGGCGGCGGGCACGCTCGGCGCCAAGGCCAAGGCGACGCTGATCCCGCCCAACTGCCTCAACCACGACGGCGTGACCATCGACCAGATGACCGTGGAGGACCTGGCGCGCGCGCTCGGAGCGCCCGTCGTCGCAGCGGAGGATTCGTTCGTCGAGGCGCTGAACGCGCTGGCCGCGCCGGGGGCGTGAGCGATGCGACCGCTCCCCGCCGTGGCCATCGTGGGCCGCCCCAACGTGGGCAAGTCCACGCTGTTCAACCGCCTCGGGCAGCGGCGCAGCGCCATCGTGCACGCCCAGCCGGGGGTGACGCGCGACGTCCAGCGCGCGCCGGGCGAGTGGACCGGCGTTAGCTTCGAGCTGATCGACACGGGCGGGCTCTTCTCCGGCGTCGACGACGACCTGGTGTCCCAGGTCGAAGCGCGGGCGCTGCGCGAAGCCGAGCGCGCCGACGTGGTGCTCTTCGTCGTGGACGCTTCGGCGGGGCTGATGCCGGACGACGCGGAGGTGGCCGAGCGCGTGCGCACCTTCGGCGTTCCCGTGCTGCTGGTGGTGAACAAGGTGGAGAAGATGGCGAATCGCGCGGGCGCGGTCGAGTTCCACCGGCTCGGCTTCGAGCCCGTCTACGAAGTGAGTGCGTTGCACGGCGAGGGCACGGGCGATCTCCTCGACGACGTCGTGGCCCTGCTGCCGCGCGACGTGGGCGAGCCGCCCGGTGCCGACCTGCGCCTCGCGGTGGTCGGCGTGCCCAACGTGGGCAAGTCGAGTCTGGTGAACGCGCTGGTGGGGGACGAGGCGGCCATCGTCGACGAGCGGCCCGGCACCACGCGCGACTCCGTCGACCTCACCGTGCAGTGGCACGGCCGCCGCGTGACCCTGGTGGACACGGCGGGCATCAAGCGCAAGGCCCGGGCCCACGACGCCATGTCCGTGTTGAGCGCGATCAAGAGCCTGGAGTCGATCGAGCGCTGCGACGTCGCGTTGGTCCTGCTGGACGCGTCCAGAAAGATCGCCAACCAGGACGTGAAGGTGGGTAGCTACCCGCACAGGGCGGGCCGGGGCGTGGTGATCTGCTTCAACAAGTGGGACTTGGTGGAGAAGGGGGACCGCACCTACCGGGAGTTCGAGCGCGAGTTCCGCCGGCGCTTCGGCTTTCTCGCCTACGCGCCCGTGCTGTTCATCTCCGCGCTAACGCGGCAGCGCCTGGGAAAGGTCATCGAGACGGCGT
>JAOTVO010000250.1 GCA_029863355.1 Candidatus Krumholzibacteriia bacterium | reverse complement strand
ATCCGGGGTGGAAGGGCATGGTCGAGGGCCCGGCGCGCACCGGCGGCGAGGCGCTGTGGAGAGTCCTTTCGACGTGGTGGGACGGCCGCGGTGACGCGCTGCTCGTCGGCTGCGAAAAGATGACGCACGTCGAGGCGGGCGCCGCCGCGGGGCTGCTGGCGCCGCGCGTGGCCAGCCCCGTCGAGCAGCGCCACGGGGCCACCCTGCCGGCGCTCGGGGCGCTCGTCACCCAGGCGTACATGAGCGCCTGGCGCGTCCCCTTCCGCGCCTTCCACCGCGTGGCCGTCAAGAACCACCGGCACGCGGCGCGCAACCCCCTGGCCCACTTCCAGCGCGAGTTGAGCGAGGACGACGTGGCACGGAGTCCGCTCGTCGCCGACCCCCTGCGCCGGGGACACTGCGCGCCCATGTCGGACGGCGCCGTGGCGTGCCTGCTGGGCGAAGGCTCCGGCGAGGTCGCCGTGCGCTCGCACGCGCGGGGGCTGGACGCCGCGATGTTCCACGACCGCCGCCACTTGGGACGCTTCGAGGCGGTAGCGCGGGCGGCGCACGAGGCGTTCGCCGCGGCGCGCGTGCGCCCCGCCGATATCGACGTGGTGGAGATCCACGACGCCTTCGCCCCCTTCGAGCTGGTGAACCTGGAGGAGATGGGCTTCTTCGCCCACGGGACGGCGTGGCGCGCCCTGGACAAGGGCGCGCTCGAAGTGGGCGGCCGGCTTGCCGTCAACCCTTCCGGCGGGATGAAGGCGCGGGGGCATCCCATCGGCGTCTGCGGGCTCACGTCGGTGGTGGAGATGGCCGAGCAGCTCACCGGGCGGGCGGGGGCTCGCCAGCAACCGGCCGCGCGCCTGGGCGTGGTGCAGAGCGCGGGTGGGGTCTCGCGCGACACCTACCTCTTCGTGCTGGAGGCCGCATGACGCCGGGCCGCGCACGCATCGACGCGCTGGCGTGCCCCTGCGGGGGCGTCGTCCTGCACCCACGCGCTGCGTGCCCCGGCTGCGGCGGGCGTCTCTCCCCCACACGCATCCGCGCGGCGGCCACGCTGGTGGCTTCGACGGTGGTGCGCGTCAACCCCACCGGCGCGCCGTTCCGGCTCGGCGTGGCCCACGCCGCCGGAGGCGCGAGCACGCTGTGCGTGATCGAAGGCGAGGTCCGCGGCCACGGACGCGACCGCGTGCGGCTGGAGCGCCGCGACGGCCGCTTTCACGCCATCGCCGCGCGCGCGCGCGTCAGCGAGCGCACGCCGGCTCGATCCGCCACTCGTGGAGCTTCGCGAAAAGGCTGATGGGGCTGGGCTGCACGTTGCAGAAGCGGGCGTGGATCGCCGTGACCTCCTCGGGGACGGCGAGGAAGGTGACGGGCTGGTCGCGGTAAATGCGCTGCTGCAGCGCCAACCACCGATCCTTGGCGCGGCCGGCGTCCAGCATTCCGCGCGCTTCCTCGATCCAGCGGTCCACGTCCCCGTCGGCGTAGCCGGTGATGTTGTAGCCGCGCGGGCTGACCGACGCGCTGTGCCAGAGGTTGGTGACATCCACCTTGGTCGCCGTCTTCCATTCCACGAACGCCGCGTCGAAGTCGCCGCCCAGCACGCGCTCCATGTAGGTGTTGAACTCGAGCACGCGGATGTCCACCTTCACCCCGATGCGCTTGAGGTGCGCCTGCACCAGCGTGACGGCGTCGATGCGCACGGGGTTGTTGTTGGTCAGGAGCTCGACGTCGAAGCGCCGGCCGTCCTTGTCCAGGAACCCGTCGCCGTCGCGGTCTCTCCAGCCGCGCCGTCGCAGCGCGGCGCGCGCCTCGGCCGGGTCGAAGGGCAGCACGCGGACCGTGGGGTCGTACGCCCACAGGATGGGGTGAATCGGGCTCTTGCACTCCCGCGCGTATCCGCCCCACAGCGTGCGGATGATCTCCTGCCGGTCTATGGCCATGCTCAACGCCCGGCGCACGCCGGGGTCGGCGAAGCGGTCGCGGCGCAGGTTCCACGCGACGTAGTTCATACGCCGCGACGGGTAGGCCAGGATCTCGATGAGCGGCTGCTCCCGGATCTCGTCCAGGTGGTCGACGGGCACGGACTCCAAGAGGTCGATCTCGCCGGCGCGCAGCTGCGCGAGCAGCGTCACCATGTCCGGGACGAACTTGAAGATCACGCGCGAGACCACCGGCGCCGCGCCGAAGTAACCGGGGTCCGCCTCCAGTTCGATGCGCTGACCCGCGTCCCAGCGCGCCATGCGATAGGGCCCGCATCCGACCGGCGCGCGTCCGATGGCGTGCGTGCGGATCTGTGCGCGGGGCACCTCGGAGAGCACGTGTCGCGGGAGGATGACGCCGTCGTTGGCGTCCATGAGCTGGTAGGGGTAACGTTCGGTGAAGTGGAACACCACCGTGTGGTCGTCAGCCACTTCCACGTCGTGAATGCGCGCCTTGATGTCGGCGCTGGGCCAGGCGACGAGCGTGTCCGTCTGCAGTTCCCAGGTAAAGCGCACGTCGCGGGCGGTCACCGCTACGCCGTCGCTCCAGCGTGCGTCCTCGCGCAGGTGGAAGGTGATGGCGAGACCGTCCTTGCTCACCGACCACTCGCGCGCCAGGCGCGGCTCGAAGCCGAGGAAGTCGTTCTGTTCGTCGAGCAGCTTGAGGTAGATGCGCTCGGCGATGTCGCGCGCCTCCGTGGCCGTGGTGGCCAGCGGGTTGAGCGTGGCGGGCTCGCTCAAGAGGCCGACGGTGAGCGTGCTCGGCTCGAGCCCGGCCGCGGGCGCGGTCCACGCGGCCACCAAGACGGCGCACGCGACGACGCACGCCGCGCGCGCGCGCATTGCCCCCGAGCCTCTCATCGTACCTCCTGACGGCGCGATTCTACGCCGGCGGTCGGGTCGCGTCAAACGCCATCGCGCGGCGATAAACGCGGCGCGCCCTGCACCGTGCCCCGCTGGAGAAGACAGGTCTTGATGTAGACGAGGCCGTAGTACATTGCCGTCGTCGCCGAGAGGAGGTAGCCGCGCCTTCCGTCGCGCCAGCACCCGCGCACGAAAAAGAAACGGAAGAAAACGCCCATCGGCCCCAGCACGATGTCGGCCGCGCCGATGCGACGGCGTCCGGCACGGTCGCGGGCTTCGAGGGTCGAGTAGCGGTTGCCGCGCGCGAAGCTCTCGGCCAGCGTGGGGTGGGCGTAGTGGAGGAGGCGTGCGGCTAGCGCTGGCGTCTCGCCGTCGACGGCCGCTCCCTCGTGCACGGATTGCTCGGTGATCCGCCCCGCCGCGCGGCGGAAGAGGCGCATCTGCATGTCGTGCGCCCAGGGTCCGTGCTCGATCCAGCCGCCCAGAAACTGGTTGCGGCGGTGCACCCGGTAGCCGTCCGGTCCGCCGTCGCGGCCGACGATGGCGAGCACCTCGCCGGCCAGCTCGGGTGTGACCTCCTCGTCGGAGTCGCACATGAAGATCCACTCGCCGCGTGCGCGCGCGATGCCCAGGCGGCGCTGCTCGGCGAAGCCGGGCCACGGGTTGCTCACGACGTGCGCGCCCAGCTCGCGCGCGATCGCGTCGGTGCCGTCGCCGCTCTGTGCGTCGACCACGACCACTTCGTCGGCGAAGGCGAGGCTGCTCAGGCAACGCGCGATCACGCCCGCGTTGTTCTGGGTGAGGACGACGGCGGACAGCGCAACGGCCGACACGGTCAGACTGCCCGCCGTTCGCGGCGGTCCTCCCCGCTGTCCGGCGTTCGCGCGCGCAGCCGGGCGTTGTAGCCCTGGATGGATTCCACGCGCAGGCCGCCGGCGTGCAGCGACTGCAAGCCCAGCACCAGGGCGTGGAAGCCGGCCATGGTGGTTACGCAGGGCACCTTCATCTTGCTCGCGCAGAGGCGGATCTCGCGGTCGTCGTCGATCGACTTCTTGCTCACCGCCATGTTCACTACGAGCCGTATCGATCCGTCCTCGATCATATCGATCAGCCGGTCGTCTCCGGCGCTGATCTTCTCCACCACGTCCGCGGGGATGCCGTGCGAGCGCAACACCCGCGCCATGCCCGGCGTTGCCACCAGCCGGTGGCCCATCTCGTGGAGCGCCTTGGCTGGGAAGATCACCTTGCGCTTGAAACGGTTCGCCACCGAGATGAACACGTGGCTCCCCGGCGGGATCCGGTAGCCCACGGCGAGCTGGGCCTTGATGAACGCCTCGTCGAAGGTCTCGCCGATGCCCATCACCTCGCCGGTGGAGCGCATCTCGGGGC
>JAOTVO010000019.1 GCA_029863355.1 Candidatus Krumholzibacteriia bacterium | reverse complement strand
CGACGCCGTGGCCGTGGTGACGTCCGACGGACGCGTCGAGCGTGCCAACCGCGCATTCTACGAGCTGCTGGGCATCGGCGACGGCGCGTTACCGGTCGTGTCGCGCTTCCTCTTCCCGCTCACGCGCGCTCCCGGCGCCGACGCCGGCGAGATGGCGCGCGCGCTGGCGGAGCGCGCGCCGTTGCGCGCGTACGAGTGCGAGGCGGAGGCAATGGACGGCACGCGCATACCCATCGAGCTCGACGTGGCCCGCGTGGAAAGCGAGGAAGCGGCGCGCATGATCGTCACCATGCGCGACCGCCGGCGCGTCGAGGCGCTGGAGGAGACGTTGCTGCACGCGCTCAACCTATCGCTGTCGGGCGAGCGCATCGCCGGCCTCGCCCACCAGGTCAACAATTACCTCACGCCGGCTTTTTATCACGCGGAGACGCTGGCCGAGCAACGCTCCCTCGACGCGCGTACGCGTCAGGCTGTAACCACGATCCAGAATTACCTCCACCTGTGCAACGAATCGATCCTCGCGGTGCTGCAGATCATCCGCCCCGCCGAGCCCGGCCCCCTGGACGTGAACGACCTCCTGGCCGAGGTTCTCTCGCGGCACTCTCTCGCCGATGACCTCCGCCACCACGGCGTGAGCGTGGTGCGCGACTTCGACGCATTCATGCCGGTGACCCTCGGCTACCGCGCGTTCATGCAGCAGGCGCTGGCGAACGTCGTTCGCAACGCCGAGGAAGCCCTGGCGGAGAATGGCGGCGGCGAGCTGCGCGTCGCCACCGAGGCCACGCCGGCCACCATCACCGTCCGCATCGCCGACAGCGGCCCCGGTATTCCCGAAACCATTCGCGATCGCGTGTTCGAGCTGGGGGTGAGCGCAAAGCCACCCGGCCAGGGCACCGGGGTGGGGCTCCACTTCACGCGCGAGATCGTGCGCAAGCACCGCGGGTCGATCGAAGTGCAGAGCGAGACGGGAAGGGGCACGACGTTCACGATCCGCATCCCCGTGCGCGCCCCGGATCCGGCGCACGCCTCCGGCGACTGACCGGTAGCGCGCCATGCAACTCGAGCTCGAACTCCTGACCCCGCCCGGCGCCGGCTCCTCGGGCTACCTCGTCACGCGGCCCCTGCGCGAACATCGCTCGTGCAACCGCCTCATGGCGCGCGTGCAGTACGTGCGGCGCTACTTTTCCGAGCTGGACGGAGAGACCATCAAGGTGGGGCTCACGCGCCGGGCCAGCGGCATGGCCGTGCCCGGCGGCAACGAGCTCTGGCTCAATCCCGCGCACATCTCCTACCACACCATCGCGCACGAGCTCGTGCACCTGCTGCAGAAGCGCGACTTCGGAATTCCGCAGGGCGAGCGCGCCTGCGACGTCTACTCCCTGGCCCGCCACTGGACGCTCAACGACATCTGCCCCGCGTACGTCAAGGTGCCGCGCGCGCTGGTGGACTCGCGCGGCTTCTTCGGCGAGCGGGCCGCGCGCCTCGTCTTTTCCGCCGCCGCCGACGCCGTGGGCCGCCGCCACCGCGGCATGCGACACTACATCTCCTGGTTCGAATCCCGCTTGCGGGAGCTGGCCGGCGCACTGCCGGCGCCGCCGGTGAGCTGAGACTCGCCGGTCGCCGCGCGCGAGAGCGCGCTCGTCACGCGCTCGATGATCTCGCTGGCCCGCGCGGCCGTCTCCTCCATGACGCGCGAGGCCTCGGCGCGCGTGGACGCCGCGTAGCTCGCGTCGCTCACGCCGGGCAGGTTGATGAGCACGTTCAGGTAGGCGCCGTGCGCGCCGGCGCGCGCGCAGAGCGCGGCCACGCCGGCGTCGCTCAGCGAGTTCCGGTTGCCGCGCTCGGCCACGGCGGCGATGGGCGTGAGCGCGTCGCGGCAGGTGCGCAGGACGCCCAGCGGCACGTCGATGGCGCGCTGCGTGGCCTCCTGGACGGCGGCGTCGCGCGCGGCCGCCTCCTCGTCGCCGCCCCGCGGCATGCGCATGGCGGCCATGACGGCGTCGAAGGCCCTGGTGTCCGTGTCGATGGCGCGCAGGCACGCGTCCTTCATGCGCTGTGCATCCACCGCGACGGCCCTCATCTCCTCCTCGGCTTCCTGGTACGCCTTTTTTCCGACCGTGAGGTTGGCCACCATGGCGGCGAGCGCGCCGGCCATCGCACCCATCAGCGCGGCCACGCTCCCCCCGCCGGGTGCGGGCGCATCGGTCGAGGTCAGGTCGGCGAAGTCGCGCACCCGCATGTCGGCCAGCGGCGTGGCCTCGGCGACGCGGTACTCGATGATCTTCTGAGCGGGGTCGAAGGCCGAGAGCTCGCGCAGCCCCAGCGACTGGACAGCCGCCTCGACCACGTGCGCTTCGGGCCCGCCGGCGGAGCTGCCCGCCCTCTCCAGATAGTGGCGGCCGGCCTGCAGCATGGCCTCCAGCGGGATGAGGCCGACGAGCTCGCTCCCCGTCACGCGCAACCCGCGCTTCTCCGCCTCCTCGCACACGGTGTCGAAGGCGATGTGCGGCGGCGTGACGTCGAAATCGGTGAGGTTGATGGAGATCTGCGCGCGCGCGTACTCGTCGATGTACCAGCCCACCGCCTTGCAGGCCTGCAGGCGTCCCGGCGACTTGATGGGTTCCCCGCCCGCGTCCCGCATGAACTTGCCGTCGGGGCCGCGCTGGTTGCGCCCCGCCTCGCGGATCTCGAGGGCAACGTCGTTGGCCTTGCGCGCGTCGCGCGTGTTGAGGTTGACGTTGTAGGCGATGAGGAACTTGCGCGCGCCGATCACGGTCGCACCGCTCTTGGCATTGAAGCGGGCGGGGCCGAAATCCGGTTTCCAGCGCGGGTCCTTGAGCTTGTCGGCCAGCGCCTCGTACTCGCCCGCGCGAACGGTGGCGAGGTTGCGGCGCTCCTCGCGCGTGGCGGCGTACTCGTAGAGATAGACCGGGATCTCCAGCTCCTTGCCCACGCGCTCGCCCAGCGCGCGCGCCAGCGCGACGCACTCGTCCATGCTCACGCCGCGCACGGGCACGAAGGGGCACACGTCGGTGGCTCCCATACGCGCATGCTCGCCCTGGTGCTTGCGCATGTCGATGAGCTCGGCGGCCTTGGCGACGGCGCGGAAGGCGGCCTCCACGGCACGGTCGTAGTCGGCGACAAAGGTGACCACGGTGCGGTTGGTGGCCTTGCCCGGGTCGACGTCGAGCAGCCAGGCACCCTCGGTGTCGGTGATCACGGCGGCGATGGCGTCGGTCACCGCCGGGTTGCGGCCTTCGCTGAAGTTGGGTACGCATTCGACGAGTCTCATGGAATCCTCCCGGCTCCGGGCTTGAATGTCCGCCATCGCGCGGCCGCTTTCAACCCCTATCTGGTGGACCCGCCGCCCGATGCACGAGCGCCAGGTACCACCCGCTCGCCATCCCGTGCGGTACCCGATCGGCGAGCCAGCAGTCGAGCGTTCCCCAGAGCGGGCTACGCCGCAGCGCGCGCGCCACGGTGAAGACGAAATCCGAGTTGGCCGCTTCCTCCAGCGCGAAGCCGTGCGCGGCGAGCATGCTCGCGAGCCGCCCGCGCGTGTAGCGCTGCTCGTGTTCGCGCCCGCGGCCGTCGTGCGCGGGCTTGCCCAGGATACGGCGCAGCCACCGCCAGCGCCTCGGCGCGAGCTTGAGCGAGTTGACCGTCTCCCACGGCCCGTAGCCGTTGGGCGTGGTGACGACGAGGAGCCCACCGTCGCGGCAGTGGCGCGCCGCGGCCTCCGCCAGCCGCTGTGGCTCGCGCACGTGCTCGAACACCTCGGAGGCAATCACCACATCGAAGCGCGCGCCGAGGTCGAGTACCAGCGCATCCGCCTCGCGCGCCTCGACATTCGCCAGCCCGCGCGTTTGGGCATCGTCGCGCAGCGCCGCCAGGTCGCCGGCGTCCACGTCCACCCCCACCACCCGCGCACCCAGGGAAGCCAGCGCGAGCGTGACCGCGCCCACGCCGCAACCCAGCTCGAGCACGGAGAGGTCGGCACACGTCCGGCCTTGCCGGCGCGCGTACGCGGTGAGCGCACGGTGGATGAAACGGAGCTTCTTGCGGTCGACGGGATCCGTGTAGGGACTCGCGGCAAGGAAGGTCTCTAGCGGGACGGCCGACTCCATCCCGCGATGATACACCAGCGCGCGCTAGCGGGGGAAACGCAGACGGCCCTGCTCGCCGGCGACTTCGCCGCCATCGCCGGTCGCACTCCCCGCCTCGTTGATGGCTGAGCCGTAGGGATTCTCCAGGCCCGAGGCTTCGACGACGGCGTGGTAGTCGTCGAACCAGGTCGCGCGCGGGTTGCGCCGGAAAATGTAGACGCGGCCGGCCAGATCCGGGTCCGCGGCGCGGTGGTATTTGAAGACGACGTGCCGGTCGGTGAGGCCGGCGATCTCGATCTTGCCCGTCTCGTGCGACATCACCAGCCGCGCGCGCTTGGCCAGCCCCGAGCACCGCATCTTGGCGGTCTCGAAGATCTCGTACGCGCGCTCCACCGGCACCGAGTAGATGCGGTTGCCGAGCGTGGGACGGCACTGAAAGACGTAGTAGGGCGGCACGCCCACCGCCGCGCACTTCCGGAAGAGCTCGGAGAGCGTGTCGGGGTCATCGTTGACGCCGGCGATCATCGGCGTCTGGTTCACGATGATGACGCCCGCCTGCCTGAGCACGTGCAGCCCCTCGATGGCCTCCGGCGTGAGCTCGCGCGGGTGGTTGAATTGCGCCATCACGTAGATCCGCTTGTGCGGCAGGCTGTAGCGCCGGAAAATCTCCGCCAGCGTGGGGTCGTTGAGGATGCGGAACGGGTTGAACGCGGGTATCTTCGAACCGATGCGGATGATCTCCACGTGGTCGATCTCGCGCAGCCTGCCGATGATGTTGCCCAGTTTGCGCGTGGAGACGAGCAGCGGGTCGCCGCCGGTGAGGAGCACCTCGGCGATCTCGGGGTGTTCGCGGATGTAGGCGATGCCCTCGGAGACGTCGCGCACGACCTCGTCGTTGCCGTTCATGAAGAGCCGCTTGCGGAAGCAAAAACGGCAGTAGGCGCCACAGACGTCGTTCACCAGGAGGAGTGCCACCGAGTCGTACTTGTGCTCCAGCCCGGGCACGCGCTTGTACGACGCTTCGTTGGAGGCATCCAGCCGGCCCCAGCCGTCCAGCTCGCGCACGTCGGGAATGACGAGGCGGCGGATCGGATCGTCGGGATCGTTCCAGTCGATGAGCGAGTTGTAGTAGTCGTTCGTGCGGAAGACGAATTCGTCGTGCACGGGCCGAAGCCGCTTGCGCTCCTCGTCGGAGAGCTGCGGAATCTGCTCCAGGCGGGTCAGGTATTTGGGCTTGTATGTCTTGTCACGCATGGCTCGCCTCGGGAGATACTGCGCCCGCGGGCGATGGTTCGTCCTGTGGCCGATTGAGATATCTGTCTAATTGTCGTGCGTGTTCCGCCCACCAGCGCCATGGCTGGCTAACCGGAACCGGACACCCGCGAAAGGGACTCCAGGCGCGGGCCGGTAGGACCCGATGCGGACACTCATCCGTGGAGCGCGGAAGGTCCCGTCTTTGAAAATAGCACGCAACTCGCTGATTGACAATGGGTTAAATCACAAGTGGCGCAACAGCGGGGAGTTAGGGCGCCGGGCCGGGCGCGGTGCGGCCCCTCCGAGCCAGGTATTAGGGGGGGGCGTCCGCGAGCGCCGCTAGCTCACCCGCGTCACCCGGCCGCATTGGCGGCACACCATCTGCGAGCCCGTGAAGGCGGGCGAGAGCTGCAGGAGCTGCCCGCAGGTGCAGGCGAAGGATTCCCAGCCGGTGCCGCGCCGGGCGTACTCGAGCGGCGCTTCCTCGCCGGCCGCACCCGGCGCGGGTCGCGCGGTGGGGATCTCCTCGTGCTCGCGCGCGCCGGCCAGCGCCCCCACCATGGCGCCCACCACCGCGGCGGCCTGGGCGGCGTCGGAGACCTTTGCGTGGGGGATCTCGTTCTTGCGCTCGCAGCGCGGGCAGACGATGTGCGGCTCGGTGAAGTCCGGCGGCACCTTGATCTTCAGACCGCAGGCGCAGAGCAAGAACGCGTAGCCGTTGACGGCGCGCATGAGGTCCATCACGTCACGGGCCTGCGCCTTGGCGCTCTTCTGCGCGGCGACTTCCGGGTGCGGCTCGCGCACGGCGACGGGGCGGTCCTTCCTCAGACCCGAGGTGGGAATGATGACGGACCGGTCCTTGCCCTTGACCTTGGCGTAGGCGCGCTGATAGCTCAACAACCCCGCCCCCTGGCTCATCCCGCGCAGAATGGCGATGCGTTCGGCCATAGGCGGGTGCGTGCTCTCCCAGCCGGAGAGGGCGGCGCCGTCCTTGCGGCGCAGGGGGTTGTGGATGTACATGGGCGCGGTCACCTTGTTGGCCGCCTCGAGCCGCAGGGGGCTCTCGGAGATGCGCTCGAGCGCGCTGGCCAGGCCGTCGGGGTAGCGCGTCAGGCGCACGGCGCAGGCGTCGGCGAGGTACTCGCGCTTGCGCGAGACGGCGAGGTAGAGGAGCCGCGCGAACACCGGGCCGAGGATGGCGAAGAGGATGGTGACGAGCACCAGCGCGGGATGCCCACCGCCACCACCCTTGCCGCTGCGGTAGCGCCGCGACGACGACCCGCCGCCGCTGAGCCACATGCCGCGCAGGAACACGTTGGAGAGGAGCACGATCGACCCCAGCATGATGCCGGCCACGGTCATAAACTGCACGTCGCGGTTCAAGATGTGCGAGGTCTCGTGCGCGACCACCCCCTGCAGCTCGTCGCGGTTGAGGCGGGTCAGAAGGCCCGCCGTCACCGCGATGGCGCTGTCCTCGGTACGCAGGCCGGTGGCGAAGGCGTTCGGGGCCTTCTCGTCGATGATGTAGACCTTGGGCATGTGGTCGAGTCCGGCGGCGATCTTCATCTCCTCGACCACGTTGAAGAGCTGCGGGTGCACGTCGGGTGTGACCTCGCGCGCACCGCTCATGTGCAACAGGATGCTGCCCCCTCCGAAGAGGCTCAGGGCGGAGAGAACCACCCATATGGCGATGGCCATGATGAGGCCCAGGTAGCCGCCCCCCTCGGGGAGCGCGACGCGTCCCGTGAGGTAGCCGAGCGTGCACAGAACGGCCGCCATGCCCGCGAAAAGCACGAGCGACTTTCTGCGGTTGGCCGCAATGAGCTCCCACATCATGGCCGGGCTACCTCGCTACGCGCCATCGGCGGTCTAGGTGAACTGGACCTTCGGCGCCTCCCGCTCCGACGCGTCCTCGATCTCGAAGAACTCCTCGCCGGCAAAGTTGAACATGCCCGCGATGATGTTCGAGGGGAACATCTCGATCTTGTTGTTGTAGAAGAGCACCTGGTCGTTGTAGCTCTGCCGCGCGAACGCGATCCGGTTCTCCGTGGAGGTCAGCTCTTCCTGCAAGGACAGGAAGTTCTCGTTCGCTTTGAGGTCGGGGTAGTTCTCGACGACGAGCATGAACTTGGAGAGCGCGGCGGAGAGCTGCGTCTCCGCCTGCCCCCTGGCCGCGACCCCGTCGGTGCCCATGGCGCGCGCGCGCGCGTCGGTGACGGCCGTGAGCGTCTCGCGCTCGTGCTTCATGTAGCCCTTGGCCGTCTCCACGAGGTTGGGGATGAGGTCGTGCCGGCGCTTGAGCTGCACGTCGATCTGCGACCACGCGTTCTTCACGCGGTTGCGCAGCCCGACGAGCGAGTTGTAGATGCCAACGAAGAACACGACCGCCACGACGAGCAGGCCGAGAAAAATCAATCCAGCCATCACCGCTCTCCTTTCGCTTTCACACGGGGGCGCTCAACGCTCGCCCCCGAATACCTCGGCGAGCAGGCGCCGCACGCGATTGTCTTCCGGGGCGGCGTCCATTCCGATCACGCGCTCCAGCTCGCCCCGGTCCAGCCACACGCCGTGGCCCTTGCGGCAGCGATCGACGATCACGTCGCCGCGCTCGCCGCCGCGCGTTTTCTCCATCTTCTTCAAACAGATCGGGCAGCGCCGCGGCGCTTCGGCCACGGAAGCGTCGGGCGTGAGCTCGGCCATGGCGCGGTCGCGCGCCGACGCGCTCTCGAATAGGAGCTCCAGCTCGCCCGCGTCCAGCCACACGCCGCCGCAAGCCACGCAGTGGTCCACCTCGACCATGTCGAGCTCGAGCGCGACGACGGGCTTCTCGCAGACCGGACACTGCATGGGATCCTCCTGCCGTCCCCTGTCCACGGCGGCGCGTCCGAGGAGGCGGGGCGCGGTCACACGCGCTTCTACAGCCACGCGTACGGGCTATTCAACTACGGAGATGCGCGGGTTGGCAAGGAAGCAAAGTCGGCGCCGGTCCGAGGGCGGCCCCGCGCGGGGCGTCGAGGCGGTTGGAGGCATTCTCGGCCACGACGGGGAGCGGGGGGGAGCCGGTCAGCCCGCCGCGCGGCGCGGCGCTTCCGGCGTCGAAGATGCCGGCCGGGCGACGCGCTGCGCCGCGGCGACCACCGCGTCGACGGAGAGACCCAGCTTCTCCATCACCACCGCGCCGGGCGCCGACTCGCCGAAGCGGTCCACGCCGACCACCGCGCCGCCCGCGCCGACGATCTCACGCCAGCCGAGCGTGCGCCCGGCCTCGACGGCCACGCGGGGCACGCCGGGCGGCAGCACGTCTTCGCGGTAGACCTCCGGCTGCTCGAAGAAGAGCTCCCACGAGGGCATGGACACCACGCGCGCCGCCACGCCCTGCGCGGCGAGGCGCTCGCGCGCCGCGAGAACCAGGTGCACTTCGGAGCCGGTCGCGATCAGGGTGACCTGCGGCGCCGCCTCCGCGCCGGCCAGCACGTAGGCGCCGCGGGGCACGCCGCGCGCGATGCGGCCGTCGGCGTCGTCGAGCACGGGCACGTTCTGCCGCGTGAGCGCGAGCGCGCTCGGGCCCTCCCGCGTCAACGCCGCTCGCCACGCCGCGGCGGTCTCGTTGGCGTCGGCGGGGCGCAGAACGGTCAGCCCCGGGATGGCGCGCAGCGCGAGGAGGTGCTCGACGGGTTGGTGCGTGGGCCCATCCTCGCCCACGCCGAGGCTGTCGTGCGTGAAGATGAAGAGCGAGGGGATGCGCATCAGCGCGGCCAGGCGCAGCGAGGGGCGCATGTAGTCCGAGAAGACGAGAAAGGTCGCGCCGTACGGGCGCACGCCGCCGTGCAGGGCCATGCCGTTGACGACCGCGGCCATGGCGTGCTCGCGCACGCCAAAGTGGAGGTTGCGCCCCGCGCGGTCATCGGCGCCGAAGTCGCCGCCGCCGGTGATCTCGCTCTTGTTCGACGGAGCCAGGTCGGCGGAGCCGCCCATGAGCGTGTCCACCCGGCCGGCGATCGCGCCGAGCACCTTGCCCGACGCGGCACGCGTGGCCACGGCGCCACCCCGCGCGTCGAACGCCGGCACGTCCGCGTCCCACTCCCGGGGCAACTCGCCCGCGGCCAGGCGCTCGAATGTCGCGACGCGCTCGGGATGTCGCTCGCCGTAGCGACCGAGCCGCTCGCGCCACTCGGCGTGGGCGGCCCCGCCGCGCTCGAGCGCGCGGCGGCAATGCGCGTAGACCGCGTCGGGGACGTGGAACGCCGGCTCCAGCGGCCAGCCGAGCTTTTCCTTCGCGGCGCGCGCCGCGTCGGCGCCCAGGGGCTCGCCGTGCGCCTTCTCCGAATCCTGCTTGGGGCTCCCGTAGCCGATGTGCGTGCGCACCTTGACGAGCGAAGGCCGCGCGGTCTCCTCGCGCGCGGCGCGGATGGCCGACTCGATGGCGTCCAGATCGTTGCCGTCGTCCACCGTCTGCACGTGCCAGCCGTAGGCCGCGAAGCGCGCGCCGACGTCTTCGGTGAAGGCCAGGTCCGTCTTTCCCTCGATGGTGATGCGGTTGTCGTCGTACAGATAGACCAGCTTGCCCAGCGCGAGGTGCCCGGCGAGCGACGCCGCCTCGCTGGCCACGCCCTCCATGAGGTCGCCGTCGGAGACGATCGCGTAGGTCGTGTGGTCGACAAGCGGTTGGAGCGCCGCGTCGTTGAAACGCGCGGCGAGGTGCGCCTCGGCGATCGCCATGCCCACGCCCATGGCCACACCCTGGCCCAGGGGACCCGTGGTCGCCTCGACGCCGGGGGTGAGGCCGTGCTCCGGGTGGCCCGCCGTGCGGCTGCCCCACTGGCGGAAGCGCGCGATCTCGTCCAGGGGCAAGTCGTAACCGTATAGATGGAGCAGCGCGTAGAGGAGCATCGAGCCGTGCCCGGCGGAGAGGACGAAGCGGTCGCGGTCGAACCAACGGGGGTCGGTCGGGTCGTGGCGCAGGAAGCGGTCCCAGAGGACATAGGCCATGGGCGCCGCACCCATGGGCATGCCGGGGTGGCCGGACTTCGCCTTCTCCACGGCGTCGACCGCCAGGAACCGAATGGTGTCGATGCAAAGCCGGTCGATCTCGCGCATCGGGTCTCCTTTGCAGACGGGGTCGGACGGAAACGTGGAGGGCTAGTATCGAGGCCTGCGGGCGCGCCGAGCAAGGGCTTTCAGGCCGCGTGCTGGGGATAAGTCGCAAAAACCTGTGAAGAGGCCCGGGTCCGGTGGCGACTCAGGGGACGCCCGGGAAGATCGCGTGGCGCGCGGCCTACGCGTACCGGAACAGCTCTTTCGCGCGCTTCGTGGCGGCCACGAGGGCGGCGTCGGGAGTCGGACCGGACGAGCGCGCGACGTTGGCGCCCGGCGACAGATTGGACACGACGCAGTGGTACGTGTCACCGATCTTGTACGTGGTGCACTTCACCGCCACCCCGGCGATGAGGGTATTTACAACCGAGTATTGTTCGACGAGCGTCACTGTCACTCACCCCTTCCGCCCGCGGGCCGGTCGAGCGTGAATGTACACCAAATTGGTGCGATTTTCAAGCGGAGACTTGGAAATTTTCCCTGTGGCTGGTCGGCCAGGCGTTGCAGCCGCTAGAATGGGGCCAGGTCGCGCGGCAGCCGGTCGCCGACCCAAGGGAGGTCCCGTCATGCGCACCCGTCTCGTCATCGCCCTGGCCGTCCTGGCCTTCGCCGCCGTCCCTTCCGGGGCGGCCGACCGCATCACCGGCCGGATGTTCGCCAGCCGCTCGGAAGTGATCGCCCCGCACGCGATGGCGGCCACCAGCCAGCCCCTGGTCACGCAGATCGCGCTCGACACCATGCGCCGCGGCGGCAACGCCGTCGACGCCGCCATCGCGGCCAACGCCGCGCTCGGGCTGATGGAGCCCACGGGCTGCGGCATCGGCGGCGACCTCTTCGCCATCGTCTGGGACGCCAAGACCCAGCGGCTCTACGGCTTGAACGCCAGCGGCCGCTCGCCGCGCGCCCTCACGCTGGCGCACCTGCGCGAGCGCGGCTTGGAGCGAATGCCGGCCTACGGTCCCCTTCCGGTGACGGTGCCGGGGTGCGTGGACGGTTGGTTCGAGCTGCACCGGCGTTTCGGCAAGCTCAAGATGAAGGAGGTCCTGGCGCCGGCCATTCGCTACGCGCGCGACGGGTTTCCGGTGAGCGAGCTGGTGGCCTACTACTGGGGGCGCAGCGTCCCCATCCTCGAGGAGTGGCCGGGTTTCCGCGAGACCTTCATGCCCGCGGGTCGCGCGCCGCGCAAAGGGGAGATGTTCGCCAACCCGCGCCTGGCCGCCACCTACGAGAAGCTCGCGCGCAAGGGGCGCGACGCGTTCTACCGCGGCGACATCGCGCGCGCCATCGACGCCTTCATGCGCGCCAACGCCGGCTTCCTCTCTTACGACGACCTGGCCGCGCATCACTCGGAGTGGGTCGAGCCGGTCTCGACGTCCTACCGGGGCTACGAGGTCTGGGAGTTGCCGCCCAACGGGCAGGGCATCGCGGCGCTCCAGATGCTCAACATCCTCGAAGGCTACGACTTCTCCGCGATCCCGTTCGGGAGCGCCGAGCACGTTCACCTCCTGGTGGAGGCCAAGAAGCTCGCCTTCGAGGATCGGGCGCGCTACTACGCCGACCCCGACTTCACCGACGTGCCGGTGGCCCGGCTCATCTCGAAGGCCTACGCCGATTCGCGTCGCGCGCTCATCGACCCGGAGCGCGCCGCGCGTTTCGTCGAAGCCGGCTCCCCCGCGCTCGACGCCGGCGAGACCGTCTACCTGTGCACGGCGGACGCCCAGGGCAACATGGTCTCGCTGATCCAGAGCAACTACCGCGGCATGGGCACCGGACTGGCGCCCACCGACCTCGGCTTCATCCTCCAGGATCGCGGCGAGCTCTTCGACCTCGCGCCCGATCGTCCCAACACGTACGCGCCCGAGAAGCGGCCGTTCCACACCATCATCCCCGCCTTCGTCACTCGGGACGGCGAGCCGCTCATGGCTTTCGGCGTGATGGGCGGCGCTATGCAGCCGCAGGGGCACGTGCAGGTGCTCATGAACCTGATCGACTTCGGTATGAACCTGCAGGAGGCGGGCGATGCGCCGCGGGTACAGCACGAGGGCTCCTCGGAGCCGACCGGTGAGCGCATGATGGACAGTGGCTGGGTCTACCTGGAAACCGGGTTCGCGCCCGGGGTGCGGCGCAGGCTGCTCTCCATGGGCCACCGCCTGCGCGACGACCTGGGCGGCTACGGCGGCTATCAAGCCATCATGCGCGACCACAAGAACGGCACCTGGGTCGGCGCGTCGGAGTCGCGCAAGGACGGTGCGGCGGCGGGGTTCTAGGCCGGGCTGGGATTCTGTTCTATGCGGGTAACAAAGCGCCTACCTCGTGAGCACCAACTTCTGCGTGCGCACTTGATCATGCCACTCCAGTCGAACAAAGTAGATGCCCGAGGGACTGTCCGCGCCTCTTTCGTTGCGACCGTCCCACAACACCGTGTGAGGTCCCGCGTCGACGAGGCGATTGAGCAGCACCCTGACGCGCCGTCCGCGGACGTCATAGACAGTGAGGCGCGCCGGTCCTGCATCGGGCAACCCGAACGTCATGGAGGTTCCCGTTTGAAATGGGTTCGGGGTGCCGCTATGCAGCCACAGGGCCGCGGGAGGACTACCGTCCTTGTTGACCCCCGTCGGTGGGGGATCGCCCGCATCGCCTTCTGGAGAACTCCCGTTGCCGTCTTCGATATCGGTGTAGAAGAAATTGTAGTGAAAGCCATCGATCTGAAACGTTTGCGTCAGGGCGCTTTGGGGAACGCACAGGCGCACGTACCGGACGGGATGCCCGGTATCGGGGGCGGCAGGGGCGAACTCGACGGTGAGCGGCAGCACCGCGCCGGACGGCACAGTAGGAGGAGGGCTCGGGAGCCCAACCGTTCTCATTTGCGGCTGGCCGTTCTGGCCCGCCCACCAGATTTCGAACTGTCTCGGGATGGCTTCCACCCACTCCAGGGTGACGCCCCTGACGCGCGTCGGATGTTCCGCCAGGAGGTCGACGTCGATGCACACGGGATCCATCGGATGGGGAGGCGTTGGAATCGTCCAGGGGTTGGTATCGCTCGGCAAGGCGCCTCCCGTTTGTACAGTCGTCGAATTAGTCGTGACCGAGACGTTGCCGCCAGTAGTCGCGTAATAATTCACCATTGACGCAACGTGGGCGCTGTCTGAGTTCTCCGGACCCAGGGGTAACGCGTGACTGAAGATGGTATGGATGATGACGTCTTCGATCCGGCTGGAGTCGCAATACACCGTACCGTCGGCATTGAGGTTGATACCCCACCCGCGGATCTTTCGGTTGCTGGAGTCGAGGACTAGCGAGTCGGGCCCCAGCGGAGTGAAGTCGATAATGTCGCGGTACCACCTGGTATTTATGATCCTGGCGTAAATGCTCGTACCGCCAAACCCGACGTTGCCCTCGACCATGTGGACGTCGATCCGCTGGACCGGGCCGTCGGGGGTGTTCAGCCGGTACACAACCATCGAGTCGATCAGCTGACTGTGCCCGGTCGAGTCGATCCACGCGTTGCCGTTGCCGTCGGTGTCCGCGCGATCGAAGCCACAGATCTGCTGGTACGCGCCCGGGCAGGGCCCGTTCACTCCGGGCTCGAAGTTGGCGTAGTCGAGCTCGGTGGCCCAGATCCATCGCCCTCGCGATAACCCCCCGATGGCTTCTTCGTCCTGATACCATTCGCGTATCTCCCGGCAGCCGGCGACATGAGAGCTGGGGTGGTGTCGCTCCGTGTAGTATCCCCATGCGTAAGGCACACTCGCGCGATCCGCCCAGAAGGCGATGGTCTCGGTACACCAGGCTTGAGGTTTGGTTGCCTTGTCCGTCTGAATAGAAGCATTCTCTGCGGCCAGGGCATCGGCCGCCGCCGGTATGGCCACTTGTCGTTGGATTTGCCAGTAAGCCTGGCCGCCGTGTTTGATGCAACAGCTCCGCGAGCCCACGGTGAGTTCGGCCGCCCCAATCAGATTGCCCAACCCCGGAATCAAGGGCCACGGACCGGCCACCGGTGTGCACGACGCCGTGTAGCACCCGCAGGTGGGCAGGTCCGGCAGGGCGCACGGAGCTATCGCCGCTCGCGGGAAACTCGCGAGGAGCGCGCATACTGCCACCATCAAGTAGATCCACCGTTTCGGGTCGGAAGCACGACCGCAATGGTATTCCACGTGCGAAGTCACCTTCTATCACCTCCGCAGTCAATCAGCCCCAACAAGCCCTACTTGAGCAACACCGCCTTCCTCGTCTGCGTAAAGCTCCCGGCGACCAGTCTGACAAAGTAGACTCCGCTGGAGACCGGACGGCCGGCGTCGTTGAGGCCATTCCATTCCACAGTGAAGCCTTTCGGTCGCGGCGACTGCACGTCGTCTACCAGCGTTCTCACCAATTGCCCGGCAACGTTGTAGACCCTGAGTGACACGTGGGAACGATTTTCTATGCCATACCGGATGGTCGTCGTCGGGTTGAACGGGTTCGGAAAACTGTTCTCCAGGAAGCTGCCCGCCGGTTTCGGCGTATCCGCCGCGACGCCCGTGGGCGAGTCCCGCCAAGCAATGGTCGGATCGCCGTCGCGATCGATGCCCGTGGGCAGGAGGAAATCCGGCGTGTCGCCCGGGGTCACGGGGCCGTTCCCGTTGGCCATGTCCAGTCCGGTTTCGAGGCCAAGAAGGTCGTTTCTCTCCAGGATGATGTTTCCGGTCGGGACGTCCATCAGATAGAGAGACGCGGGCAAAGCCCCCACGCCGTTCGTGGCCAGCGCCAGAACCCGATCGCCCGGCAGCCCTGCTGTGAGCTCGAAGCGCAGGCGCCCCGGCCCCCCGCCGATGGGTTCCTCGGGGACGCAGAGCCACAGCTCACCGGGTTCCGATTTGTCGATCAGTCCGAGGTCGACGTCCCACTGGCAACGGCTCAACTCCAAGGGAGGGTTAACGAGCTCCATGGAGTATCCGGCCACGAGACTGGGCGGGTTGGTGAAGACGATGACGTCGGAATCCGACCCGTCGTCTTCACCGACCGGTACGATGAGTGCCGGGAAGGGCGTCACGGGCGCCACAATGGGGTCGACCGACCGGACGAATCCCAGGAGGTCGGGGTCAAAAACAGCGTCTGCCAGCGACCCATCGGGCCGAAAGGCCAGGAGGCCGGGGTCGGAGCCCGCGCCTTCCACGGCGGCGACAGACACGATCGTTGTCCACCTCACCAGGTCGACCCCAATTTCGTAGCCTGGTATCGTGAGCGCCGGATTCAACGCGGGGTCTTCCAGGTGCGCTAGCAGCAGGAGGTTCGTGATATCCAGTATGAGGAGGTCGGCGTCGGCGCCCGTCGAATTCTCGATTGGCACCGCCAGGCGGTTCGGCGGATCCAGACCGGGCAGGCCGCACATCTTCAGCAGATCCACTCCCTTTTCGTAACCTTTGATGGTGACGTTCGGGTCTCCTCCGTCCATCGAGTACACCCACTGCGCGGTGCCCCACTGGTCGACCTTGTAGAGATCGGCGACGTCCCCCGTCCCGTCGAGCTCAACCGGAATGAGGATAGACCGCCCAACCTCGCACTGGCCCGGCTCGAGGAGGACGATGTCGACGTCGCACTCGTAGCCCGGAAAAGCGAGGGGTTTTGGCCCTCCAGCGTTTGCATCCTTGACGCTCACATGCGGCGTCATGAATTCAGGAGGCACGTCGCCCGGGACTATGTCATTGTCGAAGTCGAGGAAGAGAAGATCGCTTCCGGTCGTGGTCGACACGGGCAGCGCCAGCCGCAGCCTGTCCCCCATCTCGTACGCGACCGGATCCATGCCTTCCCACAAGCCGGGCAGCCAAAGGGCCGAATCGTTCGCCGCGCAAGCCGCCCGCCCGTCGGTGGAAAGCAACCGGCAGCTTCCCCAGTCACCGTCGGCATCGTCGACATCGATCGCGAGGACGCCGCGCACCAACTGGTTTTCGCTCTCCAACGGGAAGAACGCAATCGCGCCCGTGTATCCATTCCAGATCCCGTCCACGTCCTCGCGAAACCCGAGGTCACCGAGCTCGATGTCTTCCCTGTCGAGGAACCCGCCGAACGCGGTCGTGCGGAGCACGGTGAGCTTGGCGTCCGACCCGTCTTCGGTTTCCTGCGGTACCAGGATCAAACAGGCCGCTGCCTCTGTCAGGATGATGATCGGGTCAACCCCGTTCTCATAACCGAGTGCGAGATCGTCTTGGAAGAGGATCCCGAGATACCGCCCGGTGGCCGGATCCAGGTCGATAATGCGCAATCGCGCCGGGGAACCGTCCTCCTCTTCCTCGGGGACAACCATGAACTCACGGTTGGGCGATACCACCACGTCCACATCGTCCTCGAAGCCCAGCGTATCGAGGAAGATCGTATCCGCGACGTCGGTCGCACCGACGGACACCATCATGGCGACCACTGTCATCGCGGCCACAAACCGATTCATAACAACCTCCCGGTTCTCGGATCGGCGTCGCGACCTGTGTGTAGCTCGGCAATCAGAAGAGTGGAGGTTCCGAGGGGTTGCGCGTGTAGATGCAGGGGATTGAAGGAGCCGAAGCCGGTTCCCCTGCTTTGCGCTTAACAATGCTGGATTTGAATGCAGGCAATAACGAGGCTACGGAATCCCCGACACAATCATCCGTGCAGCCTCAACAGAGCCTTCCATTCCTCTTTGGTGGGCGCATTATACCCCCGAAACCTGCAAGTGTCAACGAGCATGTCGACATGCCGCATGCCGCGCGCGGAGCTGCCACTCGCCGAGAGGCACCGCCCCGCCCACCGTCTCTGCGTTTGACCGCGTTTCCCGACTGCGTTATCCTTATATGGGAGCACGCCCTTTGGTCGACGCATCCGAGGAGCCGCCGTCATGCGCACACTACTCATCTCGCTCGCGTTCCCGCTTCTGACCGCCCCGGCGTTTGCGCAGCGGGCACCGGTGGACCTGAATCAGGTCGGCGACGGGGCCGCCAAGTGCGCCGAGGGAAAGGCGCAGCGGGCGGAGCGCCTCCTGGCGGCGCCGCGGTCGCTGGCCAGCGCCAACATCGACATCACCTACTACCACCTCGATCTCGACATCGACCTGGTGGCCAGCCACATAGACGGCGTCGTTCGCGTCGAGGGCACCGTCGTTGGGTCGCCGATGACGGTGCTGGTTCTGGATCTCGCCTCCAACATGGTGGTCTCGTCGGTGACACTCCCGGACGCGACGGCGCTGGCGTTCTCGCAGGCTGGTGACGCGCTGGACATCACGCTTCCGGCCCCGGTCTCCCCCGGCGGCGCCGTGGCGGTCGACGTCGCCTACGCCGGCACGCCGAACAGCGGAGATTTCGGCTACTTCGTGTTCGGGTCGCGCGCGGGGTCCGGGAGCTACGCGTGGAGTCTCTCGGAACCGTACGGCGCGCGCCAGTGGTGGCCGTGCAAGGACCACCCGTCGGACAAGGCCGACTCCGTGCGCGTAACGGTGACCGTGCTCTCGCAGTACCGGGTCGGATCGCAGGGAACGCTGGTGGGCGAGATGGTGGGGGGCGGCAACACCACCTACGACTGGGTGTCGAATTATCCGATCTCCAGCTATCTCGTTTCCGT
>JAOTVO010000018.1 GCA_029863355.1 Candidatus Krumholzibacteriia bacterium | reverse complement strand
CGCGATGAATGCATTGCGGGAGCGCCCCCGCGACGGGTAGGCTGTAGGCGGCCGCGACCGTCGCGTCGTGGGAGGTGAATCCCTGATCCGTTTCATCGTCAACGTCGGCAAGCGCATCCTCGACGTCTGGTCGCTCTACACGCGACGACTGGTGCCCATGATGGCGGCGGGGCTCGCCTTCTACTTTCTGCTCGGCCTCATCCCGTTCCTCTTCATCACCACCGCCGTTGTCGGCTACATGTTCCGCGACCGGCCCGAAGCCCTGGGCAACATGGCGACACCGTTGCTGGGGCTGTTGCCCCCTGTGATCGGCGACCGCATCCTCGCGCAGGTCCACTCCGCCGCCGAGGGCTGGGAAACCTTCGGCGCGCTCGGCGTGATCTCCCTGTTTTTCGTGGCCATGGGCCTCTTCGAGGCCATCGACTGGGGCGTGAACGGCGCCATGGGGACGCGCAAGAAGGTGGGCTTTCTCACAGGGCGGTTGCTCTTTCTAGCCTACATCACCGGCGCCATCGTCTTCTTCGCGCTCTCAGCGGTGGCGGACTACGCGCTTCACCTCGTGCTGGCCACTCCCAGCCTGGCCGAGTTCAGCGCGCGCATCCCTATTCCCCGGCGCGCGCTCTCCATGCTCGCCTTCGCCGTCTTCATGTTCGTCCTCTACATCACTATCCCGGTGAAGACCCCCCGCTTGGTGCGCGCGCTCGTGGTAGCGCTGGTCATATCGGGCGTCTGGGCGCTCCTGCAGAAGCTGGGCGCCTCGGTCACAATCATGATCTCGCGCCGGCACGCCGTCTACGGGGCGCTGGCGGGGAGCGCGCTGTTCCTCACCTGGATGTACCTCCTCGCCATCCTCATCCTGCTGGGAGCGACGATCCTCGACGTGTGGGATCGCGCTACGCGTCCCGCCGAAGCGGAATCCGGAGATGCGTCGTGATCCGATGACGCCCGGGCGGGCGCACGTACCCGCGGCGCAGGTGAGCAGCGCCGGCGTCGTGATCGTGGGCGGCGGTTTCGCGGGCCTGTACGCGGCGCGCGAGCTGGGGCGTGCCGGGGTCCCCGTCACGCTGGTCGACCGGCGCAATTTCCATCTGTTCCAGCCGCTGCTCTACCAGGTGGCGACGGGCGGGCTCTCGCCCGGCGACATCTCCGCGCCGCTGCGCGCCGTGGTCAGGCGTCACCGCCGCACGCGCGTGCTTCAGGGCGAAGCGGTCGACGTGCTGCCCGACGCGCGCCGCATCGTGCTTCGCGACGGCGAACTGGTCTACGACCGACTCATCGTCGCCACCGGCGTGCGCCACCACTACTTCGGCAACGACGACTGGGAGCGCTACGCGCCGGGCCTCAAGACCATCGAGGACGCGCTCGAGATGCGCCGGCGCCTGCTATCCGCGTTCGAGCAGGCGGAGAAAGAGACGGACGGGGGGCGGCGCGCCGCGCTCCTGACCTTCGTGGTGGTCGGCGGCGGCCCGACCGGCGTGGAACTAGCCGGGGCGCTCGCCGAGCTCGCGCGGCAAACGCTGCGCCGCGACTTCCGCCGCATCGATCCCCGCGCCACCCGCATCCTCCTGCTCGAGGGCGCCGACCGCGTGCTGCCGCCGTACCCGGCCTCGCTCTCCCGGCGCGCCCACCGCTCGCTGGATCATATCGGCGTGACGGTGCGTTTGGGTGCCATGGTGACGCGGATCGGGGCCGACGAGGTGGTCGTGCGCGACGGCAGCGGCGAGGAGACGATCCGGGCCGCGACGATCCTGTGGGCCGCCGGCGTGCAGGGGTCGCCGCTGGGCGAGATACTCGCGCGACGCGCCGGCGCCGAGCTCGACGGCGCGGGGCGCGTGCGCGTGACACCGCAACTGACACTCCCCGGGCGTCCGGAAATATACGTGGTCGGCGACCTCGCGGTGGTCGTGGGGGCGGACGGCAAGCCGGTGCCCGGCGTCGCACCCGCCGCCGTGCAGCAGGGCCGCTACGTCGCGCGACGCATCCTCGGACGCGTGCGCGGCGAGGCGCCGTTTCGCTACCGGGACAAAGGCAACCTGGCCGTCATCGGGCGCAACGCGGCGGTGTACGACCGCGGGCGCGTGCGCCTCTGGGGCTTTCCCGCGTGGTTCCTGTGGGTCTTCCTGCACATCTGGTACCTGATCGAGTTCGACAACAAGATCCTCGTCATGGTGCAGTGGGCCTTCGACTATTGCACGCGCAAGCGGGGCGCGCGCCTGATCACCAACGAGCCCGACGAGGCCCGGGAAGGAGCGGAATGAGCGCGGTCTTCGCGGGAATAGCGGGGATTCTCTCCGACATGGACGGCGTCTGGTGCGTGGGCGCCGCGCTCGTGCCCGGCGCCGCCGAGGCGCTCGCGACCATCCGCGACCGCGCCCTGCCCATCCGCCTGGTCACTAACACGACTACCCAGACGGCGGCCGAGCTGGCCGAGCGCCTGCAGCGCATGGGCCTCGCGTTCGCACCCGAGGAGATCATCAACGCCCCCGGGGCGGCCGCGCGCTATCTGCGCGGTCTCGGCCGCCCCTCTTGCCACGTGATCGCGGCGCCGAGCGTGCGCGCGGAGTTCGCCGAGTTCCCCGCCTCCGATCGGCCCGACTGGGTCGTGCTCGGCGACATCGGCCAGGCTTGGACGTACGGCGTCCTCAACGAGGCGTTCCGCATGCTCATGGGTGGCGCGCGGCTCATGGCCATGCACAAAGGCCGCTACTGGCAAGTCGACGACGGGCTGGCGCTCGACATCGGCGCGTTCGTCAGCGGGCTCGAGTACGCCACGGGCAAAGAGGCGGTGATCGCGGGCAAGCCGTCGGCAACCATGTTTGCCGCCGCGCTGCGCGACCTCGGAGTGGACGCCGCGCGCGCGCTGATGATCGGCGACGACATCCACGCCGACGTGGCGGGCGCGCAGCGCGCGGGCCTGCGCGGCGTACTCGTGCGTACCGGCAAGTACCGCGAAGACGTGGTGCGCGTCTCGGGTGTCACCGCGGACGCCGTGATCGACTCGATCGCCGACTTGGCCCGCCTGCTCTAGACTGGCGGGCGGGGATTCAAACGGAAGCTCCCGCCGGGATGGCGGGAGCTTCCGTCCGAGATAACGCGCATGTCGAGCGTCGTGCGACGCTGCGCTGGCGTCTTTGGCGCCGCGCGGCGGGATCAGTTGTGTATGTTCGGTGCGCGATCGCGGCAGTTGCAGTCGTTCCCATCGACGCCCGGAACGTTATCACCGTGCGCCCGATGCGCCGGCAGCGAGGCCAGGTCAACCGTAATGGGCACGTAGCGGCCGTTGCCCGTGCGGTGGCACACCCTCACCCGCGCTGGCGGAATGTCGCCTCCGTGGTTGTATCCCTGGTTCGTATATCCGACCACCGTCGCCACGCCGGTGTCGACGTCGACGCGCATGACCGGAGCGTCGACCTCGTCACACCAGCTGAACCCTTTCATTGCCGTCGCCCAGAGCACGTCCTTCTGGTCGAAGGCGATCGACATGATCTCCATCCAGGGCCAGTCCTCGGGACAGACGCCGGGCACGTCATCCTGCGGCACGCCCGTGACATGCGTCACAAACGTCGAGGCACCCGTCTGCGTGTCGAGCAGATACAGGTCGTTGGCGAACGTGGCCCACAGCCGTCCTTGGGAATCGAAGTCGAGATCCATCCATTCCGTGTGCCCCGTATCGCCAATGCGGGTCGCCTCACCCGTGTACTTGTCGATCCGATAGAGGTAGGAATCGCCCCACACGTACGTGGGGACCCCACCCGTCTCGGGCGGCCCAACCGTGAAGCCGGTGGCGTAGACATTGCCACAGGCGTCTATTTCGGGGCCGGCCATGTTGATGGGATATGGCTCGCCGATGTAAGTCAGAGAGCAGGTTTCCCTGTCCACCTTCGCGAGACGTGTCATCGAGTGGTCTTGGACGCCATCGAACCAGTTGACTAGTGTGTACATCGTGCCGTCCAGGTCGAAGGCCAGGCCGTAAGGTGTGAAGAACGCCTCGGGGTATTCGGGATGGGGCGCGATGTCGAAGACGCACACGCTTGTGCCCAGCCCCGTCTGCGTGTCGATCCATTCCAGCGCTACCGCCCAGTCGTTCTCGATGGCCCAGTGGACCGTGTAGAACTGAGAGGGGGGGCCAACGCTCTGCAGAAGGTTGCTAGGAGCAGAGCCCGTCGGATACTGGGCGGGCTCTTCACTGCAGCCAAAAAACAAGAGTGCGACTAGGAGCAGACTCGGTGGAGTGAAGCATCGTCTCATGACGGAGTCCTCCTTGGTTACCTATGTCAGTCTTGTGGAACAGCAGGACGGATTGACCGTCCGTCCGCACAACGTGTGCTGGTACCGGACGACGCGAGCGTTAGTTGCTGCCCTTGCTGCAGTTATGTGAACGCCGAATCAAACGTCGCAATCACAATGAGCGGCGGCCCTTTCGGATCCCGGTGGTGACCACAGTATCCCCTCGCTGAGCGTGGGCGAGGTGTCGATTCGGCAGAGGTAGTGAACGGCCGGCCCGGCCTGCGAATGCGCGAGGCGGCAGATGCAAATAAGAGGTGAATGGTCGAGCACGACCGATCGCTGGCAACCGATCGCTTATGTATGGCTATTATACCTCGCCCTCAAGGATCCGGCAAGTGGCAGCAAAGGAGGATCTACAGTTCCCAATGCGTCCCTTGGACCTCGATGACGCGCTCGACCGCACGCCGCGCCGACGCGCCGGGCGCCCCACTGACAGCGGCTCCGGCTCCGCCCGCGTGCAGGCGTCGCACGACGGTGTCGACACTGTCGCGCAGCGCCTGTAGGTCGTAGCCGCCCTCGAGCAGGCACACCACGCGCCCCTCGGCGGAAGCGCCCGCGATCCCCATCACCGCCGCCGCCATGGCGTCGAAGCCGGTCTCCGTCACGCGCATGCCGCCCAGGGGGTCGGCGCGGTGCGCGTCGAAGCCGGCGGAGACAAGAACGAACTGTGGCGCGAAGCGGCGGGCGATGGGGTCGACCACCGAGCCGAACGCGTGCATGTAGTCCGCGTCGTCGCAGCCCGCCGGCAGCGGCACGTTGACCGTGAAGCCGGCTCCGCGCCCGTCCCCCGTCTCCTCGACGCTCCCCGTTCCCGGGTAGAATGGGTACTGGTGCAGCGAGACGAAGAGCACGCGGTCGTCGTCGTAGAACGCCCACTGCGTCCCGTTGCCGTGGTGAACGTCCCAGTCCACTATCAGGACGCGCTCGAGCCCGTGCGCGTCGAGGAGGTGGCGCGCGGCAACCGCCACGTTGTTGAACAGGCAAAAGCCCATTGCGCGTTCGCTCTCCGCGTGGTGTCCGGGCGGCCGCACCGCCGCGAAGGCGCACGCGAAGGTGCCGTTCATCACGCGATCCACCATCTCAAGCGCCGCCCCGGCGGCCAAGAGCGCCGTCTCGTGGCTCGCCTCGCTGGTGAACGTGTCGGGGTCGAGAGAGAGAGAGCGGCCGGCGGTCGCGCGCATCCGCTCCACGTGGTCGCCGCTGTGGACGCGAAGGAGATCCTCGTCGCCGGCGCGCCGGTCGGTGGCGATCATCGGGATCCCCGACTCCGCCAGCGACTCGGCCAGCGGCAGCAGGAAACGGATACGGTCCGCCCGCTCGGGGTGTCCGGGCGGGTTCTCGTGCGCCGCGTAGCGCGCGTCGATATGAAATCCGCAGGCCATGAGTTCACCTTCCGCGGGGTGGCAACAGGAAGCCCGGGGCCAGTCGTCCCCGGGCTTGCCTGCCTTCGACCAGGAGGCGCGGCCGGCCCCCGCACGGGCACCCGCCCCGTCCCGGTTCCCTAGTCCTCGGTGTACTGCTTCTTCAACTGGTCGACCACGGATGCGTCGGCCAGCGTGGTGACGTTGCCCAGCGCGCGCCCCTCGGCGACGTCGCGCAGGAGTCGCCGCATGATCTTGCCCGAGCGCGTCTTGGGCAGGTCGGCGCTGAAGATGATGCGCTCCGGCACGGCGAACTTGCCGATCTTCTTGGCGATCAGGCCGGAGAGTTCCTTCTCCAGGACGGGGTCGCCGTCGAATCCGTCCTTGAGGCTCACGAACGCGACCAGCCCCTGGCCCTTGAGCTCGTGCTTGACGCCGATGACGGCCGACTCCGCCACGCTGCGGTGTTCGACGAACACGCTCTCCAGCTCGGCGGTGCCGATGCGATGGCCGGAGACGTTGACCACGTCATCCACGCGCCCCAGGATCCAGAAGTAGCCGTCCTTGTCGCGCTTGGCGCCGTCGCCGGCGAAGTACACGTCGGGCCACTTCGACCAGTACGTATCCTTGTAGCGCTGCGCGTCGCCGTAGATGCCACGGAGCATCCCCGGCCAGGGACGACGGATGGCGAGGAACCCCGAGTTCGACTCTTCGCCGTCGGCGGTCAGCACGGCGGCGTCGACGCCGAAGAACGGGAACGTGGCGCTTCCCGGTTTGGTCTCGATTACTCCGGGCAGCGGCGTGATCATGATGCCGCCGGTCTCGGTCTGCCACCACGTGTCCACGATGGGACAGCGCTCGTTGCCGATGATCAGGTGGTACCACATCCACGCTTCCGGATTGATCGGCTCGCCGACGCTGCCGAGCAGGCGCAGCGACGACATGTCGTGCTTCTTCGGCCACTCATCGCCCCACTTCATGAACGCGCGGATGGCCGTGGGCGCGGTGTAGAACACGTTGACCTCGTGGCGCTCGACCATGTCCCAGAGGCGTCCGCGGTCCGGCGCGTCGGGCGCGCCCTCGTAGATGACCGAGGTGGCGGCGTTGGCCAGCGGGCCGTAGACGATGTAGCTGTGCCCCGTGACCCAGCCGATGTCCGCCGTGCACCAGTAGACGTCTTCCGGCTTGATGTCGAAGACGTACTTCATGGTGAGATACGCGAAGACCATGTAGCCGCCCGTGGTGTGGATGATGCCCTTGGGCTTGCCGGTGGTTCCGCTCGTATAGAGGAGAAAAAGCATGTCCTCGGCATCCATCTGCTCCGGCGGACAGTCGGCCGGCACGCCCTTGGAGACGTCGTCGTACCAGAGGTCGCGTCCGGTCTTCATCGTGCACTTGAAGGCGTCGCCCCCGCGCCGGATAACCAGGGTGTTCGTCACGCAGGCGCACTCGTTCACCGCGTCGTCGACGATGTCCTTGAGCATGAGCGGCTTGCCGCGGCGCCATCCACCGTCGGCGGTGATGACCAGCTTGGTCTCGCTGTCCAGCACGCGGTCGCGGATCGACTCGGCGGAGAAACCGGCGAAGATCACCGAGTGGATCGCGCCGATGCGCGCGCAGGCGAGCATGGCCACGGCCAGCTCGGGAATCATGGGCAGGTAGATCGCCACGCGATCCCCTTTCACGATGCCGATCTTCTTGAGCGTGTTGGCGAACACGCCGACCTCGCGGTGCAGGTCGGCGTAGGTGAGCGTGCGCTGATCGCCGGGCTCGCCCTCCCAGACGATGGCGGCCTTGTTGGCGTTCTTGGCCAGGTGGCGGTCGATGCAGTTGTAGGAGATGTTCGTCTTTCCGCCCGCGAACCACTTGAAGAAGGGTTTCTCGCTCTCGTCGAGGACGCGCTCCCACTTCTTGAACCAGTGCAGCTCCTCGGCCACCCCTGCCCAGAACTTGTCGGGATTCTCGATGCTCTCCTTGTACAGCCGCCGGTACTCGTCCATCGAGGCGATGTGAGCCTTCTTCTTGAATGCGGCCGACGGCGGGAATTTGCGTGCTTCCTCCAGTACGGTATCGATCGATTTGTCGTCCATTATCTGTGAGTCTCCTTTCCTACAGAATGCGAGAATTCGCACTGAAATAATGGAATTAGCATTATCCTTGCCCCTCATTTTATCGGAGCGTGACGAGAAAAGGAAAGCCTTTCTTGCCGGGCCGCGATAGACTTCGGCTTCGTTCGAGGCGAACGCGATGCGATCCAGGGTATTCGACAAGCCGACGATCGGGTGGGTCCTCTACGACTGGGCCAACTCGGCGTTCTCCACGACCGTGATGGCCGGCTTCTTCCCCATCTTCTTCAAACAGTACTGGAACGTGGGGGTCGAGGCGACGGTGAGCACGTTTCGACTGGGCGTCACCAATTCCTCGGCCAGCCTGCTCGTCGCACTTCTGGCCCCCCTGCTGGGCGCCGTGGCCGACGCCGGCGGGAGCCGCCGCCGCTTCCTGCTCACGTTCGCCGCGCTCGGCGTCGCGATGACGGCGACGCTGTTCGTGATTCCGCGGGGTGCGTGGCCGCTGGCGTGTGGTGTCTACCTCGTGGCCATCCTGGGGTTTTCAGGCGCCAACGTATTCTACGACTCGCTGCTGGTCACGGTGGCGCCGCGCGCGCGCGCCGATCTCGTGTCCGCGGTCGGTTTCGCCTTCGGCTATCTCGGCGGCGGGCTCCTCTTCGCCGTCAACGTGTGGATGACGCTCGCTCCCGCTCGCTTCGGCCTGGACGGACCGGACACGGCCGTCCGCGTTTCCTTCGTCACGGTGGCTGCGTGGTGGGCCGTGTTCTCGCTTCCGCTCGCGCGCTGGGTGCGCGAGCGACCCGCCGCCCGGGCGGGGTCGAGCTGGCGCCGGGGCCTGGGCGAGCTGCGCCAGACCCTAGCCCACGTCCGGGAGCTGCGCTGGGTGTTCGTCTTCCTGTTGGCCTATTGGTTCTACATCGACGGCGTGCACACGATCGTGCGCATGGCGGTGGACTACGGCCTCTCGCTGGGCTTCGAGACGCGCGACCTCGTCGCGGCGCTGCTGGTGGTGCAGTTCGTCGGCTTCCCCTCGTCGCTCGTTTTCGGCCGGCTTGCGGACCGCCACGGGCCGCGCCCGCTCTTGTTCGCCGGCATTGCCGCCTACGTGGCGATTTCGGCGTGGGGCTACCGCATGGCGCACGTGTGGGAGTTCTACGCGCTCGCCGCGGCCATCGGCCTGGTCCAGGGCGGCGTGACCAGCCTGTCGCGGTCGTACTTCTCCCGCCTCGTGCCGGCCGAGCGCGCCGCGCAGTTCTTTGGTTTCTACAACACCGTGGGCCGGTTCTCCGCCGTGCTCGGCCCCATCCTCATGGGCTGGGTCGGCTACGCCACCGGCAACCCGCGCGCGTCGATGTTCGCGGTCATGGCGCTCTTCGTGTTGGGCGGCGCGCTCCTGCGCGCCGTCCCCGAGACGGCGGCCGCCGAACAGACATGACGCCGCGCGCGCGCGCGTGCTAGTGTGTGGGAACCATGACCGAAACGCGCGTGCTCGTCGAACGCATCCGTGACGCGGTGGACCGGGCCGAGAGAGCCGGCCTGGTGCTGCCCAACGCCATGACGCTCGCCACCGTGCGCGCGGATGGCCAGCCGTCCGCGCGCCTCGTGCTGCTCAAGTCCATCGACGAGGACGGTCTCGTCTTCTACACCAACCTCGGCAGCCGCAAGGCGACGGACCTCGCGCACGAGCCGCGGGCGGCGCTGTGCTTCTGGTGGGGGGCGCTCGAGGAGCAGATCCGCGTCGAGGGCTCGGTCTCCCCGGTGAGCGACGCCGAAGCGGACGCGTACTTCGCCACGCGACTGCGCGGCAGCCAGCTGGGCGCGTGGGCTTCCCGGCAGAGCGAGCCGCTCGCCTCGCGCGAGGCGCTCGTCGACGCCTTTCGCCGCTACGAATTCGAGTTCGAGGGGCAGAGCGTCCCTCGCCCGCCCTTCTGGTCGGGCTACCGGCTGGCACCGGCGCGCATCGAGTTCTGGCGCGGACGCAAGGACCGCCTGCACGAGCGCGTCGAGTACGTGAGAGAGTCGAACGGCTGGCGCGAGCAGCTGCTCCAGCCGTGACCGCAGTACCGGAGGTGCCATGAAGGTCGCCGTCGTCTACAACCGCGACAGCAAGAGCGACGCGGTCGCGCGCGCCTTGGAAGCGTGGGCCGAGGTGATCACGAAGTCATGATCCGCAAGGCGAATCGCATTCGGGCCCGCCAGATGCTGGGCAAGTTCCGTGTCGGACGGCGCATCGCGGAGGGCGGGTTTGCCGACGTGTTTCGCGCCTACGACACGGTCGAGGGCATCCAAGTGGCGCTCAAGGTGCTGCACCCGCACATCCTGGAAGACCGCCAGCTGGAGGAGTTCGCCAAGGAAGTCCGCATAACGGCACGCCTCGACCACCCGAACATCCTGCACATCAAGAACGCGAGCTTCATCGACGAGCACTTTGTCATCGTCTATCCCCTCGGCGAGCGGACGCTCGCCGAGCGCGTGTCGACACGCCTCGCCCAGCGCATGGCGCTCGACTACGCCGAGCAGATGCTGAAGGCTGTGGCGGCGGCGCACGCGAAGCGCGTGATCCACTGTGACATCAAGCCCGAGAACTTCATCCTGTTCCCGGGAGGCAAGCTGCGCCTGTCCGACTTCGGCATCGCCAAGCTGGCCTCGCGCCTCACAGCGAGCGCGTCGGGGTCGGGCACGCTGGGCTACGTGGCCCCCGAGCAGGCCATGGGCAAGCCCTCGCTGCGCTCCGACGTCTTCTCGTTGGGCCTCATCATGTGGCGCATGCTTTCCGGCAAGCTGCCACGGTGGCCCTACGAGTGGCCGCTCTTGGGCTACGACCGCCTGCGCGGTCGCGTCCACCCCGACTTCATCGCCTTTCTCCGGCGCAGCCTGGAGGTGGACGCGCGCAAGCGCTATCCCTCGGCCGTGCAGATGCTCTCGGCGTTCAAGCGCCTGCGCGTCAAGGCCCAGGCCGGCGCGCGCCGGCGCCGGCGACGCCGCAAGACCGACCGCGACGCCACCCTCGAGCTGCGCCGGCTGCAGCGCCGCGAATTCAGCAGGCGCCACGGGAAGGCGCTGGAGGCGCACTTCCACTGCACGCGTTGCGACGGCCCCGTGTCCGAAGCCATGAAGTGCTGCCCGTGGTGCGGGCACGCGACGGCCGCGTTCCGTCACAAGACGCGCTACCCCGCCCGGTGCCGCACCTGCCGGCGCGGGATGAAGCTCGATTGGCGCTTCTGCCCGCACTGCTACGGCGGCCTGCAGGGCCCGCGCGCGGACCGGCACTACACCGACGTCCGCTACCAGGCCAAGTGCACGGCGTGCAAGGGCGAGCTGATGCCGTTCATGGCCTATTGCCCGTGGTGCCGGGCCAAGGTCCGGCGCCGGTGGAAGATCGAGGGCTCGGACCGCAAGTGCGCGCGCTGCGGCTGGGGCGTGCTGCGCGCGTACTGGTCACACTGTCCCTGGTGCAGCACAAGGCTGCGCAGATGATGGCCCCCGTCGCGAGCGGCGAGCCGCTGTTCTTCTTGGACGCGCACATGGAGGCGCCCGTGGAAGTCGCTGTTGCGGGCGGGACGGTCTCGGTCTTTCTGGCGCGCAGCCCGGACCGCGAAGGGCCCAACGAGGACGCCGCGCTGGTGTTGTCCATGGGTGCGGAAGGCGCCGTGCTCGCCGTCGCCGACGGGGCCAGCGGGCACCCGGCCGGCGACGCCGCGGCCCGTCTGGCATTGGAGTCGATCGCGGCCTCGGTGCGCAGCCGCGAGGCCGCCGAGGACGACGTGCGCGCCGCGATTCTCGACGGCATCGAGATGGCCAACGAGTCGGTGCTCGCCATGGGGTTGGGCGCGGCCACGACGCTGGCCGTGGTCGAGATCGAGCAGAAATGGGTGCGCACGTATCACGTGGGTGATTCGGGCGTGCTCGTGGTGGGCCAACGGGGCCGACTGAAGGTGCGCACGGTCGACCACTCACCCGCGGGGCACGCGCTCGAAGCGGGACTCCTCGACGAGGACCAGGCCCTCGCCCACAAGGATCGCCACCTGCTGACCAACATGGTGGGCACCCCCGACATGCGCATCGAGATGGGGCCGAGCGTGCCGCTCGCCGCGCGCGACACGATGCTGATCGCCTCGGACGGGTTGTTCGACAACCTGACTTTCGACGAGATCATCGAGCATATCCGCAAGGGAGGCCTCGACGGCGGCGTGGCCGCCCTGGCCCGGGCCAGCCGCGAGCGCATGACCGCGCCCCCTCCGGCCGGCCCCAGCAAGCCCGACGACCTGGCCGTCCTCGCCTTCAGGAGGCGGGGTAGCCGGGCCCAATAAGCCCCTTGCAAAAGCCACCAAATCCGTGCTAGAATCCGTCCACGCCGGTTCCCACCGGCCTTCAGTCCGCGCAGCAGTACCCGCGCAAGCAGTACCCGACTTAGGCAGTCAGCGCTTTGAACCCGAACCCCTGGGAGGATTCTGACATGCGCTTACGCTATGTGCTTCGCGCCGGGGCGATTGTGCTCGCCTTCGGCCTGCTCGCAGCGACGACGGTCGCGAATGCGGCTCCCCCGCAGCTCGACCCGGCGCCGCCGGAGCCGTCCATCGCTCCGAGCGTGGATATGGTTCCGCTCCAGACGACGATCGTGCCGTCGGTCGGCAAAGGGATCGACCCTCGTCCGTTTGGGGCGCCGCCGCTCAACACGAGCTGGGGCGGCGTCAACTTCAACGACAACCCCCTCGTCAACGGCGGGTTCTACTTCATCCCGCCCGACCCCCACGGTGCCGCGGGTCCCTTCCACGTGCTGAACGTGGTCAACTGCATGATCCAGTGGTTCACCAAGGTCGGGGGGGCGTCGCCGTTCCAGAGCCTCAACTCGTTCTTCTCGCCCATCGGTCCCCCGCTGGGCACGAGCACGTTCGACCCCAAGGTGCTCTACGACCAGTATGCCGACCGCTTCGTCGTGATCACGCTCGAGCGCACGACCGCGCCGACCGGCTCCTACATCCTGGTCGCCGTCTCGAAGACCAACGACCCCAACGGGGGCTGGTGGTACGGGGCGATCAACTCCAAGCTGCTCATCGGCGGCGTCGAGCACTGGGCCGACTATCCGGGTCTGGCCGTGGACGACAAGGCGATCTACATCACGAACAACATGTTCACCTTCCCCGGCTTCTACGGGGGATCGCGACTGTGGATCATCGACAAGAACCCGCTCTACGCGGGCGGCGCCATCTCGTTCAACGTCTATGACCCGTACACGGCCGCCGGTGTCGGAGGCTTCCAGACCACGACGATGCCGTCGCACATGTACGGGGCCGCCCTGCCGCCGAACATGGGCACGTACCTCGTCTCGTACAGCGGGCTCACCTTCGGCGGCCCGGGGCAGCCGGAGGCCGTACTTGTGATCGAGGTTACCAGCCCGCTGGGCGTCCCGGTCTTCACGAGCACGTTCGTCACCTGCGCTGACATCGAGAACGTGGGCGGCATCTACGGCTTCCCGGCCCTGCCCGACGCCCCGCAGCTGGGCACGCCGATTCTGGTCGAGGTCAACGACCGGCGCGCGCTCGACGCCGTGTGGCGCAACAACCAGCTCTACCTGACGGCGACGATCATCCCCAACGCGGGTCCCGACAACGGACAGACCACGGCGCACTGGTGGCGCCTGGACACGACGGGTGGCATCGGCGGCATCCTGTGCGCCGACGAGGGCAACGTGGGTGCGGAAGACCTCTGCACTGACACCTACACGTTCTTCCCGTCCGTGGCGGTGGACAAGTGCGACAACATGTCCATCGGCTTCGCCGCGTCGGGTCAATGCATCTACCCGGGCGCGTACTACACGGGCCGCCTCTCCGGCGATGCGCCGGGAACGACGCAGCCCACCGGCGTCCTGCAGGCGGGCGTCGACTTCTACAGCCGCTGGTTCGGCGGTCCGCGTAACCGCTGGGGCGACTACACCGCCATGGCCATCGATCCGGCGGACGACGCCACCTTCTGGGTATTCAACGAGTACGCCTCGACGCGCGGGACGATCCTCGGCTGCTGCCCGACGGAGGACGGCCGCTGGGCGACGCACTGGGGCAGCTTCAACCTGGGCTGCGCCCCGGTCGCCGTGGCCGTCTCCAACTTCGAGGCGCGCATGGCCGCGGGCGGCGTGGAGCTCAAGGCGCAGCTGGCCGCGAGCGCGGGCGCGCTGCGCGTCAACGTGTACCGCGGCGAGAAGGGAGCCTCTCCCATCCGCTACAAGAGCGTCGAGCTGGGCAACGGGCGTCACTTCCACTTCGTGGACGCGCTCGTCGAGCCGGGCAAGACCTACGCGTACTACATCGGCGCGGTGGACATCGACGGTGAGTTCTTCTCGCCGACCATCGAGATCACCGTGCCCGAGCTGGTCACGGCCCTGCACAACAACAAGCCCAACCCGTTCAACCCGACGACGTCGATTCGCTTCGACCTGGCCGAGGCGGCGCACGTTACGATCTCCATCTTCGACGCCGCCGGCCGCCTGGTGCGCACGCTCGTCGACGAGGACCGTGGCGTGGGCATCCACGTCGCCGAGTGGAACGGCATGGACGCGGCGGGACGGATCGCACCGTCCGGCGTCTACTTCGCTCGCATGGAGGCGGGCAAGTTCGTCGCCACGAGCAAGTTGGTGATGATGAAGTAACCCCCCTGGTCCGGGGGAACGAGAGAGCCCGGCCGCTGGATGCTTCCGGCGGCCGGGCTCTTTCACTTGCGTCACGATCGGCAGGAACTTCCCGCAGGCCCTAGCTCGTGCTTCCCTCCGCGCGCGCCGCGGCCCGCGCCGCGTCTGCCGCCGCGCGTCCCGGCGCGTCCTTCTCGTGCTGCGCCATCACGCGGCGAATCCACGGCGTCAACAAAGCGATGGCGCCGGCCGCGACGATCGCGCTCACGCAGTTGATCCAGAAGATCCCCTCCAGCGGGATGCGCTCCCAGAGTCCGGCCAGCACGCCCGAGAGCTTGTTGCCGATGGCCACCGCCAGGAACCAGCCCCCCATCATGAGGGACGTGACGCGCTTGGGCGAGAGCTTCGAGACCAGCGCCAGGCCCATGGGCGAGAGGCACAATTCGCCCACCGTGATCACGCTGTACGTCCCCACCAGCCACATGGGCGAGGCCTTGAACTCCCCGCCGTGCGTCATGCGCACGGCCGCAATCATGAACAGCGTGGAAATGGCGGTGATCAGCATTCCCCAGGCGATCTTGCCCGGCGTCGAGGGCTCCCGCCCGCGCCGGCGCAGCCATCCGAACACGCCCACCACCACCGGCGTGAGCACCACCACGAAGAACGGGTTGACGGACTGGAAGAGCTCGGTGGATATGAGCGTGACCTTCTGGCCCTCGGCGGGCCGCTGTTCGGGCGGGACGTTGCGCCAGTACGAGCCCTGTGCCTCGGGATCGGTGACGGTCTGACCGATGGTGGCGTCCTGGTCGAAGTAGAACGTGCGTAGCATGGGCGCCAGCGAGCCCGCCTCGCGTTTGGTGTTCTCGTCGGCCCAGTAGGTGAGCGACGATCCGTTCTGGTGGAAGATCATCCAGAAGACGATCACCACGGCGAAGATCGAGAGGAGCGCGCCGATGGGGCCCTTCTCCCCGTGCGGGGCGCGCGCCCAGAGCATCACGAAGTACACCACCACGGGGATCGTCGCGAACAGGAAGGCGGCCGTTGCCGCCCCGCTGGGCCCGCCGCCGAAGGCGCCGCCGAGGAACTTGTAGCCCACGAAGCCCGCGATCGCCGCGGGCACCAGGATCTGGGTGACGATGCGTCCGAGGATGCCCGAATCCGCCACAGACCCCGCCTCGCCGCGGTCCTCGACCTGGCGCAGGTGCCGCTGGCCCAAATAGAACGTGATCACGCCGATGACCATGCCGATGCCCGCCGCGGCGAAGGCGTATCCCCACCCGAAGCGATTGCGCAGGATGGCGGCCACGAAGTTGCACACGAAGGCGCCGACGTTGATGCCCATGTAGAAGATGTTGTAGCCCGCGTCCTTCAGGGGGCTCCCCTCCGGATAGAGCCGGCCCACGATGGTCGAGATGTTGGGCTTGAAGAACCCGTTGCCCAGCACGATCAGCAAGAGCCCGATGTAGAAGATCTTGATACCCGGCACGGCCAGGAGCAGGTAGCCCGCGGCCATGAGCAGCCCCCCGATGAAGACGCACTTGCGATAGCCCAGGAAGCGGTCGGCGATGATGCCGCCGAAGAACGGGGTCAGGTAGACCAGCGCCAGGTACGTCCCGTACACCTCGGCCGCCCACTCCCGGGTGAAGCCCAGGCCGCCGAAGGGCCCCGACTCCGAGGGGTCGAGCATGTACAGGGAGAAGATCCCCAGCATCAGGTAAAACCCGAAGCGCTCCCACATCTCGGTGAAGAACAGGACGGGCAATCCTCGCGGATGTCCTTTGAACATGTCTTTCTCCTATGCGGTCAGGGCGTCCCAGGTCCGAAAGCGGGGTCGAAAGGCGGAATGGTAGCCCGGCCCATGGCCCGGGTCCAGACCTAATCTCGGCGGCGCCGGCGGCGCAGAGCGCTCTTGACCGTTGGCACCGGCCGTGCTACAATGCGCGGGCCTCGCGTCGGGGACCGCACAGCCTCGGCGGCGCACGTCTGCCAACCCACCTTGCCGCGCACCGCATGCTGCGCCTCCGTCACCGGCGTCCGACACCCGCGCTTCCCGCCGCGACCGAGAATCGTCCGTTGCAGTGCACCCCCAAGGAGGTTCATCCGGAGGAACTGTCATGAAACGCTGCCCCATTTTGGCGGCGGCCCTGCTGGCCGTCGCCGCGACCGCACTGTTGAGCTCTGTGGGTATTGCCCAGGTCCTGCCGCTGGAGAACCACTACAAGGTCTACGTCGCGCCGGGACCGCCGATGTTCATGCCCGTCACCCTGCATGACCAGTTCGGCGAGTTTACGGTCACCGACTTCTACCTCGAGAGGCTCGCCACCCCGGCGGACAAGAACGGCGAGGGCTTCGTAGATAGCACCGCCCACCAACTCTGGTGGCGCATTCAGGTGCCCCAGCCGCCGCGGACCGTCACCGTCCTCGACCAGTTCGGCGGCAACGTCTGGACGACGGGCGACGCCGTTTACCTGCTCAATCCGGCGCTCAAGAACGTGCTGCCCCCGTATCCGCCGTTGCCGTTTCGGAACCACTACCTCTGCTACGAGGCTCTTGGGCCGAGCGTCGGGATGCCGGTCACACTGACCGATCAGTTCGGGACCGTGCAGGTCTTCGTTTTCGAGGCCAAATTACTCTGCAACCCCGTCGAGAAGACCGACCCGACCGGCTTCGTGTGGCCAATCGTGGATCCCTTTCCGCACCTGGCCTGCTACTTCATCGACGATCCGCGCTCCTACGGCATTCCGGTGAACGCCGTCGACCAGTTCGGGTCGTTCAACCTGGATCTCCTCTACAGCGACTGTCTCTGCGTGCCCGCCATCAAGGAGCACACCAACCCCGCCGAGGAGTCCACGTGGGGCCGGATTAAGGCGCTCTACGGAGAGGACTAGCAGCGAAGCGAGCTGGCGCCGCGGGAGAGAGTGGGCACTCAGCGACGCCCGACCCCACCGGCCGGCCCCACTCGGGGCCGGCCGGTGGCGTATGCCTCCCCCGCGCATCGCAACACGCCGGTCCATAATGCACGACTACTGGGCCTATCGGGGCAACGCAATGGGGTAGAGTCGCGCGGCGTTGCCCCATATCGTCTCCACGCGTCGCGAAGCGCTGGGATGGTACCGGGCATCGGCTTCCGCCCTGCGCTACCCGGCGACACCACCACCCGGGGAGCGGCACGGGCGTTGCGCCGCCCGCACGACAATAAGCGATACATCCATCGCCGAGCCGCCGCGGATGCAACACGCCCGCGCGGCTCGTGGTTTCATCGGTCCGCGTCAGGGAGGCGAACCATGATGAGCATGAATGACCCCGTCGTGCGCACAGTACTATCGATCGTGTTCTTCCCCATGCTCTTCCAGGAGGCGCTGGTGCGCTTCGCCTGGGGCTCGGGGGAGACCGCGTGGCTCCTCGCCGCCAAGCGCGTGTTTCTGCTGCTTCCGGCGGCCGCCATCGTGGCCGGCGCGTGGGCGACGGTGGCGTCGGTGCTCTCCATACCGATTCGCCAGAACCGGCATGAGTTCATCACGGCGTTGTTCGTCACGTGGTGGGACCTGGGCAAGTCGATCCTGGCCTTCTGGGGCGGCGCCTTCCGCTTCGTCATGGAGCTGGTGGTGACGGCCGCCGGGCTGGTGCGAATGCTGATAACGGCGCTCGTGGCCGCCGCCTACGACGTGCTCCTGATGCCGCTCTCGTTCCTGCGCCACGTCGCGCAGGGCGTGGCGCGCTCGCCGGTGCCGTGGATCGCGGTGGCGCTCACCA
>JAOTVO010000017.1 GCA_029863355.1 Candidatus Krumholzibacteriia bacterium | reverse complement strand
ATTGCGCCTGGAAGTCGACTCACGATCATGTCATTCGAATCACTCGGGCTGTCCGAGAACGTGCTCCGGGGGGTCCAGGCGGCCGGCTACACCATCCCCACCGAGATCCAGGTGCTGGCCATCCCTCCTGCGGTCGCGGGCCGTGACGTCATTGGGCGCGCCCAGACCGGGACCGGCAAGACGGCCGCCTTCGCGATGCCCATTCTCACCCTGCTGGAGGCCGCCGGCAAGGAGCAGCCTCCGGGCGCCGAGCACGGCGAGCCCCCCCACCACCCGCGGCGCCGGCCGCCGCGCAAGCCCGAGCGCCCGGTCCGCGTACTGGTGCTGACGCCCACGCGCGAGCTGGCGCATCAGATCGACGACGCGTTCCGCGAGTACGCCAAGTTCACGCCCTTCGAGAGCCTGGCCGTGTACGGTGGTGTGCGCTACGCGAAGCAGATGGAGAAGCTGCGCGAGGGCGTCGACATCGTCGTGGCCACGCCGGGGCGGCTTCTCGATTACATGGGACGGCGGACCATCGACGTCGGCCACGTCGAGTTCCTCGTGCTCGACGAGGTCGACCGCATGTTCGACATGGGGTTCATTCACGATGTCCGGCGTATCGTCTCCGCGCTGCCGGAGAGGCGGCAGACGCTGCTCTTTTCAGCCACCGTCCCCTCGGCGGTCAAGCGCCTGGCTGAGCGCCTCCAGCGTCCCGACGCCGTGCTGGTGGAGGTGGGCGAGCAGCGCAACCCCATCGAGACCGTCACGCAGTACGTCTACCCCACGCAGTCGACGCGCAAGCTGGACCTCCTGCGCTTCATTCTGGAGGACAAGAAGTTGACCATGGTGCTCGTCTTCTGCGCCACCAAGGACAACGCCGATTTCGTCACGCGGCGCCTGCAGCACGGCGGCGTCGATGCCGCGCAGCTCCACTCGAACCTATCGCAGGGTGAGCGACAGGCCGCGCTCGACGGCTTCAAGAGCGGCGAGCACCGGGTGCTGGTCGCCACCGACATCGCCGCGCGCGGCCTCGACATCGAGGGCATATCGCACGTGGTCAACTTCGACGTTCCGCGCTACGCGCAGGACTACATTCACCGCGTCGGCCGCACCGGGCGCGCCACCGCCCTCGGCGACGCCATCACGCTCGTGGGCTACGAGGAGGAGGAGTTCTTCACGCGCATCGAGGAGTTCATCGGCATGAAACTCGAGCGGTTGCGCTACAAGGACTTCGACCACGGCGTGGTCAAGCTGCAGAAGAGCCCGGTCTCCGCGCGGCGCGGCGGCAAGCGGCGCGGCGGCAAGCGGCGATACGTGTAGACCGCCCCGCCCCGGGGTCAGGCCGCCGCGCTCACGCTTTCGAACTCCACCTTCAGATCCGGGTCGGCCGTCTCCGTGAACACGAGCTCGACCTCCTCGGCGCCCAGGGGGCGCGCGATCGACTCCAGCGTGCGGCGCGCGGAAGACTGGACGTCCGCCTCCAGGGCCGCGATCAGCTGCAGCGCCTGCTGCTCCGCATGACTCTTGGCGTCGGCGACCAGGCGGTTCTTGTCGCTCTCCGAGAAACCGGCGGGCAGGAATCCGTTGAGCAGGTCCGGAAGCAGCCACGGGAAGAGGCGGGCCCCCTGCTCGTCGTAGAAATGGATGTTGCGGATATGGGCTTCGTGTTTGCACGGCGGCAGCGTGAACACGTAGCGCCCCGCGGACTTCTCGGCCACGGAGAACTTGCTGCTGCGCAGGTCGTAGCGAAAGTCGATCTCGAACTCGAAGATCATGGCCATCTTCTTGTTCGACAGCACCCAACTCAAGTAGCGCTTGCCGAACGATCCCCAGGAGTGGTCCGTCTCCGTGACGATCTCCTTGGTGAACGCTTTGAACACCGACAGGTGCCCGATGCTTCGCACGGCCTCCAGGTTCGAGCGCAGCGCCGTCTCGCGCGCCGAGGAGGGGCTGCGCCGGAGGCGCGCCGCCAGCACGGCGACGATCGCCCCCAGGACGACGACGAGAATGGCAAGAATCCCTTCCATGGTGAATCTCCCTGGCTAGTGCCACCCCTCGCGGCCCGTGGGGCCGCCGGGGCCACCCCCGCATTGTACCAGAACACAGGACCGGCGTGCACGGTGGCCATTCCCACCGGGGCTCCTACCGGCGGTTCACCCGCCAGACCCCCGAGACGATGAGCACCATCCCCACCGCGAGAGACCACTCCAGCGGCTCGCCCAGCACCACCACGCCCAGCGTGACGCCCACGAGCGGAATCGTGTACGTCACCGTCGCCGTGCGCGTGGCGCCCACCGCGTGCAGCAGCGAGTAGAAGAGGAGGTAGCTCACGCCGGCGCCGAGGATGCCCAGCCAGGCCACGGCGACCCACGTAACCGTGCTGGAGGGCAGGCGCAGCGGCGCATCCGCGACGGGGGTCACGCCCCACACGAGGACGGCCGCGGCGATGAGGCTGTAGAACGCCTGATAGGCCGGCGCGGTGCCGCGCAGTTTCAGGCGGGCGAAGATGTTCGAGATCCCGTACAGGAACGAGGAGACGAGCATGGCGCCCTGCGCGAGCAGGACCATGGACGAGCCGGCGTCGCGCAGCGCCGCGCGCAGGTCGTCCTGGACGAGCACGATCACGCCCGCGAAGCCTACCAGGAGCCCGGCGACGCGGCTGGTGGTCATGCGCTCGTCGGAGAGGAAGGCGTTGGCCGCCACGATGGTGAACAGCGGGACGGTGCTGTTGAGCACCGTGGCCAGCGCCGAGTCGATGTACTGTTCCGCCCATGTAATGAGGATCCACGGCACGGTCGCGCTCATCAGTCCCTGCGCGAGCACGATGCCCCACTGGCGGGCGCCGCGCGGGGGACGCACTCGCTGCCGCACCAGGAAGGGCAGTATGGCCAGCAGGGCGAAGACGATGCGCAGCGAGACCACCGTGAAGGGGCCAACCTCGCGCACCGCCAGCTTGATCCAGAGGAACGACGACCCCCAGATCAAGGTGAGCACTATGAATATGAGCCAGTGTCGCGAGCTCATGCGGTTCCGAGGGACCGTCGCGCCGGCGCACCACGACCGTCCCGTGAGGTCGGGAAACGAGGAGTATATTGCGGGGTGGCCCGTGGGTGCAATGTGCTATCATGCCGCCGAGGAGGTTCCCCGCGGAATGGCCCAGAACGAAATACCGCCGGAGGCCAGCGCGCTGGCCAACGACGGCGGGCTAGACCTTCTCGACGGCGCGACGGGCGAAGTCGCGATCGCGCGCGTCGCCGACGCCGTCGAAGCGCAACGGCGCATCGCCGCCGATGCGTCGCGCCCGATCGAGGAGCGCATCGATGCCTACGAGGACATCACCGACTGCGAAGTCGGCGACACCAACCTCACGCGCGCGCGCAACCTGGAACGCGAAGTCGGGCTGCGGCAGCTCTTCCTCAAGTTCGAGGGCGGCAACCCGACCGGCACGCAGAAGGACCGCATCTCCTTTGCGCAGGTCAAGGACGCGCTCCGGCGTGGCTTCGACACGGTAACCATCGCCACCTGCGGCAATTACGGCGCCGCCATGGCGCTGGCCGCCTCGCTGGCCGGGCTGCGCTGCATCATTTATATACCGGAGCAGTTCCGCACCAAGCGCACAGTGGAGATGGTCGCCCTGGGCGCCGAGATCCTGCGCGTGCGCGGCGACTACGAAGCCGCCGTGAGGGCTTCGCGTGAGCGCGCCGAGCGGAATGATCTCTACGACGCCAACCCCGGCGGCAGCAACAGCACGCTGCAGATGCGCGCCTACGGCGGCATCGCCAACGAGATCTACGACGAGTTGCGCGACGCGCCCGCCGCCGTCGCGCTGCCCGTCTCCAACGGTTCGACCGCCGCCGGTACGTACCGCGGTTTTCTGAGCCTGTACCGGCGCGGAAAGACGTCGCGCATGCCGCGCATCGTCGTCGGCTCGTCCTTCGGCAAGAACCCTATCGTCCGCGCGTTCGTGAAGAACCTTCCGACCTGCGAGGACCTGCCCCCCGACGCAATCAAGGAGACGCAGATCAACGAACCGCTCATCAATTGGCACTCCATCGACGGGAACGAGGCCCTGGAGGGAATCCGCGCGACCGGCGGCTGGGCGGCGGACGCCAGCGATAAGGAGATGCTGTCGTGCGCGAGGTTGCTGCGCGAGCGCGAAGGGCTCAGCGTGCTGCCCGCCTCCACGGCGGGCCTCATCGCGCTCGTGAGCGGCCTGCAGAAGAACCCGCTCCCCGGCGACCGCTACGTTGTCGTCCTCACCGGGCGCAAGTGACGGAGGCGGCGTGACACCGGGCTGGGACGGCAACGCTATCGTCTACTGCGAAGGGGCGTTCAACACCCCGAACGGCAAGACGGCGCACGGGCTGGTGCGGTTCACCGAACGATACCGCGTGCTCTCGGTCATGGACTCGCGCTACGCGGGACGCGACGCCGGAGAGGTGCTCGACGGAGCGCCGTCGGGCATCCCCGTCGTGGCGTCGCTCGATCAAGCGCTGGCCGCGGCGCGCTCCGCGGGCGAGAGCGCCACGCACCTGGTGATCGGGATTGCGCCCGACGGAGGCCGCCTGTCCCCTTCCGCGCGCAGCGACGTCATGGCCGCGATCGCGCACGGCCTCAACGTGGATTGCGGCCTGCACGATTTTCTCGGCAAAGACCCGGAGATCGCGCCGATGGCCGAACGGCACGGCGTCGTCCTGCGCGACATCCGCAGGCCGCCGCCTCGCTCGGCGCTCCACTTCTTCACGGGCAAGATCGAGGAAGTGACCTCGTTCCGCGTGGCGATGCTCGGCACCGACTCGGCCGTCGGCAAGCGCACCACGGCGTGGCACATTGTCCACGGGATGCGCGCCGCCGGCGTGAGCGCCGAGCTCGTGGGCACGGGACAAACGGCGTGGATGCAGGGCGCTCGCTATGGAATCGTGCTCGACTCGCTGGTCAACGATTTCATCTCCGGCGAGATCGAGCACGCCGTGTGGTCCGCGTGGAAGGAGACCTCGCCCGAGGTGATCGTCCTGGAAGGGCAGGGCAGCCTCCTCAACCCCGCATACCCGGGCGGCTTCGAGCTGCTCGCGGCGGGCCGGCCGCACGCGATCGTGTTGCAGCACGCGCCCACCCGCGTCGACTACGACGGCTTTCCCGGCTACAGGCTCCATCCCCTGCCCAAACAGATCCGCGCCGCCGAGGAGGTATCCGACCGCCCCGTCGTCGCGGTCACGATCAACCACGAGCGCATCCCGCGCGACCAGGTGCGAACCGTGTGCGCCACGATCGCGCGCGTGACGGAACTGCCCGTGTTCGATACGCTCCTGGACGGCCCCGCCGGGCTGGTGGCCGTGCTGCGCGAGCACATGCGCGCATCCGCTCCCCGCGCCCGGAGTGAAGAACGAGAGCCATGAGCGACAAGCAGAAGCGAAAAAGCTCCTCCCCCCTCGCCCCCCTGGTCGTGCTAGACACGCTCGAGGTGGGGCCGCCGCGCCTGCAGCCGGCGCGGCTCGTCATGCCCTACACGGTGCACCGCGGGGGAGGCTCCGAGACGATCAACCTCATCTACCGCTGGGGCGAGGACGTGTTCGATCCCTCCGAGGAGGCGTCGCAGAACCTCGCCGCCATGGTGGGCGCCCAGGTGGCGCTCAACTACGGTCTCTTCTGCAAGCGCATCGTGTTCCGCGGGGTGTTCGGCGACCCCGATCGCCGCTTCATCCAGGAGATGATCGAGAACACGTCGCGCGAGATCTACGTGAAGAAGTTCCTCGAGCCCAACCCGTTCCTCGCCGGCGACGCGTTCCCCATGAAGCCGCAGAAGCTCGCGGCGTACACGCAAGCGGAACTGGACTTCCCCGACCTGCGGTCGGCCAGGAGCCCGGCGTGGACGCTGTGGCGTACCGATCGCGAGAAGTACGCCGTCCTCTCCAGCGGCGGCAAGGACAGTCTGCTGTCGCACGGTCTGTTGAGCGAGCTCGGCAAGAAGGTCTACCCGATTTTTGCCAACGAGTCGGGCCGGCACTGGTTCACGGCGCTGAACGCGTTTCGTCATTTCGAGAAGAGCGTCCCCGACACCAAACGCGTGTGGATGAACTCCGACCGCGTGTTCGCGGCCATGCTGCGCCACCTCCCCTTCGTGCGCCCGGACTTCGCCAGCGTTCGCGCGGACGAGTATCCGATCCGGTTGTGGACGGTGGCCGTGTTCATCTTTGGGGCCTTGCCGCTCGTGCGCAAGTACGGCATGGGGCGCGTAGTGATCGGCGACGAGTTCGACACCACCGCGCGCAGTGCCTTTCAGGGGATCCCCCACTACGACGGTCTCTACGACCAGAGCCGCCACTTCGACAACGCCATGTCGCGCTACTACCTGCGCAAGGGCTGGTCGGTGTCGCAGTTCTCACTCCTCCGCCCGCTCTCCGAGTTGCTGATCCAGAAGACGCTCGTCGAGCGCTACCCCGAGCTGCAGCGCCTGCAGATGTCATGTCACGCCACCCACACCGAAGGCGACCACGTACGGCCTTGTGGCAAATGCGAGAAGTGCCGCCGCATCGTGGGCATGCTGGTGGCGTTGGGAGCCGACGCGACGCGTTGCGGATACACGAAGGAGCAGATCGACCGCTGTCTCATCGACGTCGCCGAGAAGGGCGTGCACCAGGAGGGCCCGGGTCGCCAACATCTCCTCTATATGCTCGCGCAGAGACAGCGGGTCCCCCAGAGCGCGGAAGCGCGCAAATCGCTGAAGCCCGTGCCCGAGGTGATAAAGCTGCGTTTCGACCCCCGGCGTTCGCGTATCGACGGCATCCCGGTCGACCTGCGGCGCCCGGTGCTGCGCATTCTCCTCGCCCACGCGGACGGGGCGCTGGTCCGCGAAGGCCGAGCGTGGAAACCGTTCGACGTGCTCTCCGACCCGGCGATCGAGGCCCTGTACCCCTACGAGATGCAAGCGCCCGCCGGCCTCGCCGTCGGTTCCGCGGTCCGCGGCTTCGCCTATCTCTGGGGCGAGATGACATGGCCGCAGGCCGAGCGCGTGCTCCGACGGGTCGATGTCGCGCTGCTCCCCGTGGGGGCAACCGAGCAGCACGGCCCGCACCTGCCGCTGGACACCGACGCCTTCGATGCCGAGTACATGGCCCGCCGGGTGGCGCAGGCGTGCAGCGACCCCAAGCCCGTCGTGCTTCCCGTGATCCCCTACGGCGTGTCCTACCACCACGAGGATTTCAAGGGCACGGTGAGCATCTCCAATGACACGCTCGCTCGCCTCATCTACGAGGTGGGAACGAGCCTCGCGCGCAACGGAATCAAGAAGATCGTGATCATCAATGGCCACGGCGGCAACGCGCCGGCCCTGAATTACGCTGCGCAGATGATCAACCGCGACGCACACGTCTTCGTATGTGTGGATACGGGCGAGACGAGCGACATCGACGTCCACCAGATCGCCGATACGCCCAACGACGTGCACGCGGGGGAAGTCGAGACGAGCACCGCGCTCGCCACGCGGCCGCACCTGGTACACATGGCCGCGGCGCGCACTTCCGTGCCCAAGTTTTCCAGCCGCTACCTCGATTTCACGTCGCAGCGCGGCGTGCCCTGGCACGCCCACACCAGCAAGATCTCCAAGAGCGGCGTGATGGGCGACCCCACCAAGGCCACCGCCGAAAAGGGCAAGCGCATCTGGGAGGTCATGATCGCGCATATGGTGGCCTTCGTCGAAGACCTGAAGCGCATGACCCTCGACGAGATCTACCAGCGCAAGTACTGAGACGGCGCTATGCGAATCACCGTCGTCGAAGCGTGGGTGCAGGAGTTCAAGCTCCGCGAGCCCTACACCATCGCCTACGAGACCGTAGACAAGGCGGTCAACGTGTTCATGCGCGTGGGCACCAACACCGGCGCGCGCGGATACGGCTGCTCGGCGCCCGATCTCGCCGTCACCGGGGAGACGGAGCGGACCGTGATGGAAGCCATCGACGGACACATTCGCCCCGCCCTCATCGGTCGCGACCCCCTTCGCATCGCACGGCGGCTCGCTTTCTTGGAAAAGTCACTTGCCAAACAGCCCGCATCATTGGCCCTGGCCGACATGGCGCTCCACGACCTCATGGGCAAGGTGGCGGGGATTCCCCTGTACAGACTCCTCGGCGGCTACCGAAGCCGCATACGCACGAGCATCACCATCGGTATCCTGCCCGTGGACGAGACCGTGGCGCGCGCGCGCGATTTCGTCGGGCGCGATTTTCGCAGCCTCAAGCTCAAGGGCGGCGCCGACGTGGCCGGCGACATCGAACGCGTGCTCAAGGTGCGCGAGGCAGTCGGGCCGCGCATCGAGCTGCGTTTCGACGCCAACCAGGGCTACACCGTGGAGGACACGCTGCGCTTCTACAAGGAGACGCAAACAGCCAAGCTCGAGCTGATCGAGCAGCCGACGCCGCGCGACGACCCCGGCAAGCTCGGCGCCGTGACGCGCGGGGTTCCCATTCCCATCATGGCCGACGAGAGCATCCTTTCGCTGCTCGACGCCTTCCGCCTCGCGCGCAGAGATCTCATCGACATGGTCAACGTCAAGCTCATGAAGGTGGGCGGCATCATGGAGGCCATGCGTATCAACGACGTCTCCCGCGCCGCGGGCATGGAGATCATGGTGGGCTGCATGGACGAAGCCGCCCTCGCCATCGCCGCCGGCCTCCACTTCGCCCTCTCCCGCCCCAACATCGCCTACGCAGACCTCGACGGCCACCTCGACCTCATCGACGATCCCACCGCGGGCGCGGTGATTCTGCGCCGCGGCCTCCTCTACCCGCTGGAGGCGCCGGGGCTGGGCGTCGAGTTGTAGTCGCGCTTGTCCCCCGCTTCGGTTACCATGGCTGGCATGACGATGCGTACATCGATGGTGAGCGCTGCCGCGGTTCTGCTCTCCGCCGTGTTCCTATGCCCGGCATTCGCCCGGGACACGAAGGCGGCGCCGTTTCGCCTTCAGGACCTGAGCTGGCTCACCGGGTACTGGGCGAGGGAGCGGAACGACACCCGTATCGAAGAGTGCTGGCTCGAGCCCCTGGGCGGCGTCATGGTGGGCGTGCACCGCGACCTGCGGGATACCGGCGGCGTGTTCTACGAGTTCCTGCGTATCGAGGAGCGCGCCGATGGTATCTACTACGTGGCCAAGCCTTCGAACCAGGGGGAAGCGGCGTTTCGTCTGGTGGCGCTGGAAGCCGGGCGCAAAGCGGTGTTCGAGAACAAGGCGCACGACTTTCCGCAGCGCATCGTCTACCTGCTCGAATCCGACGGGAAGCTCCGCGCGACCATAGAGGGCGTGGACGACGACCAGGACATCGTGGAAGTCTGGCTGATGGATCGCGCGCCCCTCGGCCATGCCCCCTGACGCCACCGCCGGGGGACGTAATCGTGTACCTCGCGAAACGGCGCGCGTCCTCACGCTGCTCGCGCTGATCACGCTGACCATGTTGGCCGGCACGGCCGTCGCACCGGCGCTTCCCGGCATTGCCTCGCATTTTGCGGAAGTACCGGCGGCGGACCTGCTGGCCCGCCTGCTGCTCACCGTTCCCTCGCTCGCCGTCGCGCTGGCCGCCCCGGGCGTGGGGTGGCTGCTGGATCGTTTCGGCCGCAAGCGCATCCTGCTCGTGGCCGTCGCGGTCTACACGGTGGCGGGCACGGCGGGCGCGTGGCTGGATTCTCTGGAGGCCATCGTCGCGAGCCGCGCCCTCTTGGGGCTGGCGGTGGCGGCCACCACGACCACCGCGGTGACCCTGATCGGCGACTACTACGCGGGCGCCGCGCGCAACCGCTTGCTTGGGCTGCTGGGTGCTACGGGCGGATTGTCCGGCATGCTCTTTCTCCTTGCTGGCGGGGCACTGGCCGAGATTTCGTGGCGCGCGCCTTTCCTCTTGTATGCGAGCGCGATCGTGATATTCGCCGCTGTGGCGAAGGTGCTCGAAGAGCCCTCGATGCCGGCGCGCGGTACGCCGGAGCCGGGAACCGGGATGGCCGGCCGCGCGCTGAGCGGGCCACGCGTGCTACTGATCGCCGTGCTCTACCTCTTCGCCTTCGGCGTGCAGGTGGCCTTCTACTCGATCCCCGTCCAGCTCCCCTTTCATCTGGTCGCGCTGGGCGTGAGTGCGCCGCGTCTGGCCGGGGCGGCGCTGGCCGTCACCACCGTGTGCGCGGCCGCCGTGGCGCTGGCGTTCCCGCGCATTCGCGAGCGGCTGCGGCGGGCGCCCGTCGCGGCGCTCCAGCTCCTGTTCCTGGGCGCGGGGCTGCTCCTGGTGGCGCGCGCGCGATCCTACGCCGAAGTGCTGGTGGCCATGGTCGTCGTGGGCGCACCCATGGGGTTAAACTTCCCCAACTTGATGGAATGGCTGCTCGGGACAGCGCCGCCTCTTCTGCGCGGGCGCGTGGTGGGCGGCCTGAACACGGCGCTGTTTCTCGGTCAGTTTCTCTCTCCCATCCTGCTCCACCCGCTCGTGCAGCGGGGCGGATTCGAATACGCCTACCGCGTGTCGGGTATGGGACTCCTGGCCGGCGGCGTCGCCTTTGCCCTGGCCGGCCTGCGTTGGCGCCACGGCCCGCGGCGCAGCGATCCTCAACCGAAGGAGTGACGATGGCTTCCCACGCAATCGACTACGAGATCCTCGGCGACGACATGCAGATCGTGGAGATCGAGCTCGACCCCGGAGAGACCGTGATCGCGGAGGCGGGCGCGATGAACTACATGGACGACGGGGTGACCTTCGAGGCGAAGATGGGCGACGGCTCTGCCGCCACGGAGTCGATGCTGGGCAAGCTCCTGAACGTCGGCAAGCGCGTGCTCACCGGCGAGTCCGTCTTCATGACGCACTTCACCAACGGCGGCCAGGGCAGCAAGCGCGTGGCGTTCGCCGCGCCCTACCCGGGCAAGATCATCTGCGTCGATCTGGCGCGCGCCGGTGGCGAGCTCATCTGCCAGAAGGATGCGTTTCTCTGCGCCGCCAAGGGCACGAGCGTGGGCATCGCCTTCTCGAAGCGCCTGGGCACGGGTTTCTTCGGCGGCGAAGGCTTCATCCTGCAGCGACTGAGCGGCGACGGCATGGCCTTCGTCCACGCGGGCGGCACGGTGATCGAGAAGCAGCTGCACGGCGAGACGCTTCGCACCGACACGGGCTGCCTCGTCGCCTTCTCGCCCGGGATCGACTACGACATCCAGCGCGCCGGCGGCTTGAAGTCGATGTTCTTCGGCGGCGAGGGACTCTTCCTGGCCACGCTGCGCGGCACGGGCACCGTCTACCTGCAGAGTCTCCCCTTCTCGCGCCTCGCCGATCGCATCATCGCGCACGCGCCGCGCGCCGGCGGCCGGCGCAAGGGAGAGGGCTCCATACTGGGCTCGCTCGGCGACTTGATCGACGGCGACGGTTAGCCGGCTCCGGGGCGTCGACTCGCCCCGACCACTCCGTTCCTCATACCCACCGACGTAATCGACGAAACGGCGGGGAACCCACAGGGCTTCCCTGGAGCGCTGCGGCCTCGCAAGCAATGGAGACTTCCTCCGGGCCCGTTTCTTGCCGTTAGGGGGACGATCAACCCATCGATGCGCGCTGCGTCGATCGCCGGGGCCTTTCCGGCGCCACGGGGTGTTGCAGGATACGGGGGGGCGGTTTGCAAAACGATGCGGCGCATGTGAGCGCCGTGGTGCGCCCGGCGGGCGCCCTCGGCCTGAAAGGAGTCCAAAGCCATGGGCAAGATCTTCACGCTGAAGGGCCGCATGGGCCGCAAGCAGTACTTCCTCGGTGTGCTCGGCATCACCGTCGTGACCTACGCTCTCGCCTTCGCCATCGGCTTCGTCTCGGCGATGGCGGGTGTGGGCGAAGAGGGCGCCAGCGCGCTCGGGTTCATCATCGGCGCCGCCGGCTGCGCCGCGATGGCATGCCTGGTCGTGCGCCGCCTGCACGACGTGGGCAAACCGGGCTGGCACTACTGGCTGTTCTTCGTGCCGCTCTACAACATCTATCTGGGACTCGTTCTGCTCTCCACGAAGGGCGCGAGCGGCGCCAACGAGTACGGCCCGGATCCGTGCGCGGCCTGACCGGCCGGCTTCCCGAACAGATCCGTTCACAACCGCCCGGCACCCGCCGGGCGGTTTTCTTTTCTCCGTCGGAAGGCGCCGGCGGGGCTCAGGCCCTGCCGGCGGCTTCGGAGATTAGCTGGTCAAGATTGTCGGGGATGGAGATGCGGAACATCGTGCCCTTGCCCACCCGGCTCTCCACGGTCAGCTCTCCCAGGTGGTTGCGCACGATGTTGTGGCTCGTGTAAAGGCCGGTGCGCATGCGCACCGTGGCGTGCTTGCGCGTGAAGCCGGGCTCGAAGAGGTGCGCGAGCTTGTCCTCGGGGATGCCGCGTCCGTCGTCGCTGATTTCCACGCGCACGCGGCCGCCGGCCGCCCGGGTGCGAACCGTCACCCTTCCGCCGGCCCCGCCGAACGCCTGCAGCGCGTTGACGATGATGTTCATGAACACCTGGTTGAGATCGCCCGGGTACGCGAAGATCGGAGAGAGTTCGCCGTAGTCGCGCTCCACGGTGACGCCGCGCGGGACCTCCGGGCCCAGCAGCGTCAGCGCGCTTTCGATCCCCTCGTGGATGTCCGTCCGCTGGAACCCCGCCTGATCGAGGTGGGCGAACGTGCGGAGGCTGCGCACCATGCGCTCGATGCGCTCGGCGCCCACCGCCGTGTTGTTGGCGTTGAGCTGCAGCACATCGGTAAGTCCGCGAACCTGCTCGAGCGCGCCCTCGGGGTCCTCGCCGCTCTCCAGCGATTCGCGGATCCGCTCGAGCGCGCGCCGGCTGATGTCGGCCGCACTCTTGATCGTTCCCACCGGCGTATTGATCTCGTGCGCGAGCCCGGCCACCAGACCGCCCAGCGCGGCCATCTTGCCGTCCTGGAGGATCTGCGCCTGGGTGTTGCGCAGCTCGGCCAGCGTCCGCTGGAGACGCTCGTTCTTCTCGCGCAGCTCGTCGTTCATTTTCCGCTGGATCTCCGCCTCCCGCGCGGCTGCCTCCTGCTCGAGGGCCGACCTCATGTTGCGCAGCTTCTGCTGCGAGTCCTCGTGGAAGACCTCTTCGGTTAGGCGGTGGTAGTTCTCGAAGTGCACGAACGCGATGTCGAACTCGCCGAGATCGCGGTAGAGCCGTGAGAAGAGCTCGTGTGCGCGGCGTTGCTTGGTCTTCGAGCGGATCTTCTCCGCGGCCAACAACGCGCGATCCAGCGTCTCGCGCGCCTCGTCGTACCTGCGCTGCACGATGTGGACGTGGGCGATGTCGAGCAGGCACGTGCACTCGCCCTGCACGTAGTCGTGCTCGACGCGCACGGCGAGCGCCCTGCGGTGGTAGTCGAGCGCCTCGTCGTAGCGCTCCTCGCTCTGCAGGATCAGACCGATGTCGTTGAGCGTCTTGGCCGCACCGACGTGGCTGCCGATGGACTCGAACGTAGCCAGGCTGCGGTTCTGGTACTCGAGGGCCTGGGCGTTGTCGCCGAGCAGGTGGTACGCGTTGCCGATGCCATTGAGCGCGCGCGCCTGTCCGCTCAGGCTCTCGAACTCCACGAACGTATCCAGCGCCCGGCGCCAGTGATCGAGCGCGCGCTCGTGGTCCTTCCAGTCCAGATAGAATCCACCCAGCGCGGACAGGGCCCACGCCGCTGCCTCGGCATCGCCGAGCCCCTCGGCCGCGGCGAGCGACTCCTCGGCCAACTCGAACCCACGCTTGAAGTCGCCGAAGCCCCAGTGGGCGTACGCGAGGCCGACCTTGGCGTGGGCGATGCCCGCGCGGTCGCCGTGCGCCTCGAACCACGTGAGCGCATCGGTGAGGAGCGCTACCGCCCGTTCGGCGTCGCCGGTTCCCCAAAGAAAAAGCCCCTGCGCGCCCTTGGCGAAGGCGATGCCGCGCTCGTCGCCGACGCGCTCGGCGCTCGAGCGCGCCTCCTCGGACAGGCGCTGCGCCCGCACGAGGTCCACCGACCAGACCCGCCACGAAAGGCGAGTCTTGAGCTCGATCGCTTCCGGGCTGTCCGGGGTGGCGCGCGCCAGGCGCGCCTCGATTTCGGATGTCTTCAGCGCTTTCATGTGTGCCTTGGTCGCCGGCTCCCGCGGCGAGCTTTCAATTCTACCCCATGGCGGCGCGCACTTGCCATGCCCCGAGCGGACAGCCGCCTCCACCCCCATTTTGCTGGAACCCCAGGGGGTCGAACGACGTACCATGTTACCTAGGTAACACCACTGGGAGGCAACCCCTTGAACGAGCCCATCCGCGTTCAGCGCGTCCAGACCGGAGTCCGCATCGAGAAGCGGCTCCTCAAAGTCCTGAAAGGCCTGGCTGAATACCTCGAAATGTCGCTGAGCGATCTCCTCGAAGGCATCGCGTTGGCGGCCTTCGAGGGACGCTCGCCCTTCGTGGCGTCGACCCTGGAGAAGATCGAACAGCTCAAGGCCGTCTACGGAATGGACTTCGGTGCCGAGGCCAGCCACCGGATGATCGACGAGGAGGGTAACAATGCGTAGTCCCACCGCCACGACCCGCCGCCCGCAGCCCGTCGTCGTCCTCACTCTGGCGCTGGCGATCCAGTCGTGGACGTCGATGGCGACCGGATCGGCGGCCCCCGCCGAGACGCCGGACCGCGCCACCGCCACCGTGCCCCTGGAGGCGGATGGATCCCCGGGCGAGGTGTTCGACCTCTTCCTGCCCACGCGGCGAGCGGTTTGGGACCCCGACTGGGAGATCGAGATCATCTCACCCGATGGCGCGAGCGCCGTCACCGAGGGCGGCACGTTTCGCCGGCTGGCCGATCCACACACCACCTGGCAGCTGCTGAAGCTGGACCGCGAACGGTACGTCATCGAGCTGGCGTACGAAAAGCCAGCTGTCTATGTCATGCATGTGCGGATCGAATGCGCCGAGCCCTCGCCGGGGATGACCCAGGTCGCGCTGACTTATACGGCCGAGGGCAAGACCGAATCGATGAGGGAGACGCTCGCCCTCCAACTCGAACACCAGATCCAGGAACGGGCGTTCGGCAAGGAGGGCTGGCAGGTGCTTCTGGCGCACTACCTCGAGCACGGCACACGTTTCGAACCATTCCAGCCGGTGGCGATCGAGCGGACGCACACCGTCGATTTCGACGCCGCGCCGGCGGAGGTGTTCCGCCAGCTGAACCCCCGAGATGGAAACCACTGGACGGCGGCCACGCCGGACTACGTGTTCGGCTCGGAGAACGAACCCGCCCGCGCGATGTGGCGGATGCGCGAGAGCTGGTACGTGCTCGCGGACTACGACGAGCAAACGCTCTCGATGAGGACCGTTCTCTTCATCCCCGAAATCGAGTGTCTGATCGAGGAGGTTCGTTGCGAGCGCAACGGCGGCGGCGGGACCACGATGACCGTCGGTTGGCGCGTGGCCGGCCTGTCGCCGGAGGGCAACGAAGCCGTCCAGGCGTTCTTCGACAACCACTGGAGCCGGCGCATGTCGGCGCTCGAGGAGAGCTACCGCGCCCGCCTGTGCCCCCGCGGAGAATGACACCTCCGGCGTGGTATGCTCGCCAGCATGGCCGAATCGCGCAAGATACCGGTGGGCATCAGCGCGTGCCTGTGCGGCGACGAGGTCCGCTTCGACGGTACCCACACGCGCGACGACTACTTGATGGAAGTACTCGGGCCCTACGTGCGCTGGGTCAAGACCTGCCCGGAGGAGGGCGCCGGACTGGGCACGCCGCGCGAGTCGGTGCGTCTGGTGCGCGCCGGAGATGACGTGCGCATGGTGGGCAATGAGAGTCGGGCCGACGTCACCGACCGCGTCACAAGCTACAGCGAGGCGCGCGTGCAGGAGCTGCGGGGCGAGCGGCTGCGCGGTTACGTTCTAAAGGAATCGTCGCCGTCGTGCGGGATGGAGCGCGTGCGCCTCTTCGACGAGAGCGGCGTCCCTTCGCGCGACGGCGTGGGGCTCTTTGCCCGCGCGCTCATGGCGCGTTATCCCAACCTGCCCATCGAGGAAGAGGGTCGCCTGCGCGACCCGCGCCTGCGCGAGCACTTCGTCACGCGCATCTTCGCCTACGATCGCTGGCTCACGTTGCGCGAGGGCGGCCCGCGGCCCCGTGACATCGTCGCCTTCCATACCGAGCACAGGACGCTCGTCCTCGCGCACAGCCCCGAGCACTACGCGCGCATGGGACCGCTCGTCGCCCAGGCCGGCGCGCTGCCCATAGCGGAGCTGCTCGATCGCTACGAGCACGAGCTGATGGCGGCGCTCTCGCGCATCGTCTCGCCGGGCAGACGCCCGCGTTAGTAGCGCAGCACTTCTTCGATGACCTTCGCGAACGCGTCCAGGTCGAACGGCTTTTCGATGACACGGGTGGCGCCGAGCAGCTCGGCGCTTTGCAGGAAGACGCGGTTGCTGGGGGCGCTGATGGCCACGCACCGGGTGGTGGGGTGGTCGCGCTGGGCGTGCATGATCACCTCGAGGCCGTCCTTCTCCGGCATGAGGATGTCGGCGATCACCACGTCGAACAGCTGGGCGTCGAGAAGCTCGATGGCCTCGCGCCCATCGCCGGCCTCGACGACCTCGTATCCGCACTTTTCCAACTTGCGGCGCAGGACCTCACGAATCTGGGGCTCGTCGTCGACGACGAGCATCCGGCGCTTCATCGGCTCACCTCGGGGTAGTTGACTCGGTCCGGGAGAACCGGCCGCCCGCCGCGGCGGGCGCCATGAAGCTGCCGCCATCGGGACACAGCAGTCGCAGGAGTATAGCTGATCCACTGTTCCGGTTTCCACCCGCGCCATAACCAATTTATCCATAACTGGTTACGGTATTGCCCCGCTCTTGCCGCTTTCGTTTGGCGGCGCGGGGGCCGTGTGTTATATTGGTCCAGACCGGCGGCGCGACGCGCCGCCGTCGTCCTTCACGGGAAACGAAACCACCTGATGAGCCACCACGTATACAAGCAAGTCGAAGTGACGGGAACCTCCGAAGCGGGCATCGAGGACGCGGTGCAGAACGCACTGAAGAAGGCCTCGGAGACCATTCGGAATCTGCGCTGGTTCGAGGTCACGGATATCCGTGGCGCGGTCCAGAACGACCGCTCCCCTCTCTGGCAAGTCACACTGAAGATAGGCTTTACACTCGAGGACTGATCCGGCCGTGACCGCGGCCCCCGTGTGGCCGGGATATTGCTCACGACCTCGCAGCATGACATCTGCGCTCGACATCACTTATATCGGCCACGCGACCGTGCTCCTCGAGATGAACGGGGTGCGCATCCTCACCGACCCCGTCCTGCGTGACCGCATAGGCTACATCCGCCGGCAGGCGCGCACCGTCGACTCCGCGCTCCTGGGCAACCTCGACGCGGTCCTTCTCTCGCACATGCACTACGATCACATGGACCTGCCCTCGCTGCGTATGCTGGGCCGCGACGTCCGCATGATCGTCCCGGAGGGCAGCGGCGATCTGCTCTGGCGCGACGGCTTCCGTCACATCGAGGAGCTGCGCGCGGGCGACTACACCGCCGTGGAGTCGGTGAGCATCGGAGCCACCTACGCCGACCACGCGGGCTCCCGCCATCCGTTCGGGCCCGAGTCGGACTGCCTCGGCTACGTGCTGCACGGCAGCCAGACGGTGTACTTCGCCGGCGACACGGATCTGTTCCCCGAGATGGGCTCCATGTCCCGCCTCGACCTGGCCATGCTCCCCGTTTGGGGCTGGGGACCGACGGTCGGAGAGGGCCACCTGGACCCCCGCCGCGCCGCCGAGTCGCTCCAGCTCCTGCAGCCGCGCGCCGCGATGCCGATCCACTGGGGCACCTTCGCGCCGGTCGGTATGGGTTGGATGCGCCCGCGCTTCCTCAGCGCGCCTCCGCATACGTTCGCCGCACACGCCGGTGACGTCGCGCCGAACGTCGCCGTCCACGTCGTCCAGCCGGGCGCCGGCCTGCGCCTCGTCCACTAGCCGCCGCGCCTTTTCAGCGCGCGCCGATCGCTCCCTCTGGAACCGCAGCGCCATTCGTCGCATACTCCCGGCGATGGGTTTCTCCGTTTACGCGGCCTATTCGCTCGCCCGCCGGGTGCTCGTGGTGTGGGCGGTGGAGGTGTTGGGTCTGTGGCTGCTCGCGCGCGTGCTGCCCGGACTGCACGTGGAGGGCTGGCAGGGGGCGGTGTGGGGCGTGGCGGTCATCGGGCTCTTGAACGCC
>JAOTVO010000249.1 GCA_029863355.1 Candidatus Krumholzibacteriia bacterium | reverse complement strand
ACGAGCCCATTGCCTTAACTAATTATATACCAATAAGTTACGATATTGTCGCGACCTTCTATTCGATAGCCGCCGGGGGCGGGTGCTGTGTCTGAAATGGCCAGAATCATAGCGATCACCAACCAGAAGGGTGGCGTCGGCAAGACGACCACCGCCGTGAACCTCGCCGCCAGCCTGGCCGCGGCGGAGCGCACGACGCTTCTCGTGGACATGGATCCACAGGCGAATGCCGTCTCCGGGCTGGGCTTCGACAAGAACGCCTTCGAGACGACGATCTACGACGTCCTGCTCGACGACGAGCAGGTCCACGAGGCAATCGTCGAGACAACGATGCCGCACCTGAGCCTGCTGCCGTCCAACCCGGATCTGACCGGCGCCGAGATCGAACTGGTCTCGCAGGTGGGGCGCGAGTTCCGTCTCAAGCGCGCGCTCACACGCGTACGCGACCGGTACACGTACATCATCGTGGACTGTCCGCCGAGCCTCGGGCTGCTCACGCTGAACACGCTCACGGCGGCGGACTCGTTGCTCATTCCCGTGCAGTGCGAGTACTACGCGCTCGAAGGTCTGGGACAGCTGCTCGGCACGGTCAAGCTCGTGCAGTCGACGCTCAATCCCGATCTCAACATCGAGGGCGTCCTGCTCACGATGTTCGACCGGCGGCTCAACCTGGCCACCCAGGTTGCGCAGGAGACCATGAACTTCTTCGGCGAGAAGGTTTACCAGACCGTCATTCCGAGGAACGTCAAGCTCAGCGAGTCGCCGAGCTTCGGCAAACCCATACTGCTCTACGACGTCCAGTGCCAGGGTGCCAAGAGTTACCTGGAGCTGGCGCGCGAGGTGATCGCTCATGCCTAAGAAGGTTCTCGGAAAGGGTCTCGAAGCGCTCATTCCCCACGCCGTCTCCGAGAGCATCGGCGGCGAGATACTCCAGCGCCTGCCCGTGGACACGATCGACGCCAACCCGCTGCAGCCACGCAAACGTTTCGACGGCGAGAAGCTCCAGCAGCTCGCCTCGAGCATCAAGGCAGACGGCGTGCTGCAACCCGTGGTGGTGCGGCGCAAGGGGAGCGGCTACGAGCTCATCATGGGCGAGCGGCGCCTGCAAGCGGCGCGGCTGGCGGGGTTGCCCGCCGTGCCCGCCATCGTCAAAGACACGCGCGACCCCGACTCGTTGCGCCTTGCCCTGGTCGAGAATCTCCAGCGCGAAGACCTGAACGCCATCGAAGTGGCGCGCGCGTACCGCCAGCTCGTCGCCGAGTACGGCCTGTCGCAGCAGGACGTCGCGCGGCTGGTCGGGCGCGATCGCAGCTCCGTCGCCAACACCATCCGCCTGTTGCAGCTTCCCGCGGAGGTGCAGCAGATGATCATCGACGAGACACTGAGCGGCGGACACGCACGCGCGTTGCTGTCGTTGCCCACGCAGAAAGAGCAGCTCGCCATGGCGCGCCGCATCGTCGAGCGGAGCATGAGCGTGCGCGATGCGGAGAGCGCGACCGGCGTGACGCGGCCCAAGCGCGTGCAAGCGCGCGAAAAGAAGGAAAGACCCGCTTACCTGCGGGATCTGGAAAACACGTTCTGCAACCACCTGGGAACCAAAGTGTCCATCGTCGAGAAGCGAGGCGGCAAGGGACGGATCACCATCGAGTTCTACAGCCACGACGATTTCGAGCGCTTGGCATCGATGATGCACATCCCCTTGCCACGATGAAACGCAACTACTCCGTCATAGTCGCGCCGCACGACAACAGTCGGACGTGGAACTTCCGTCTGTCGTACCGGCTCGTCTACCTCTTCCTCGGCACCGTCACCCTCGGCGTGATCGGCGCCGTGGCGTTTCTGCTCTCCTACGGGAAGATTCTGCTGGCCGCCGAGCGGGCCACGCTGATCGAGAGAGAAAACCAGAAGCTGCGGGGCCAGGTGGCGCAGATCGATTCCCTCAAGGTCGAGCTCCTCAACCTGCAGGCGCTCGGCATCCAGATCAAGGGCATGCTCGGCGTGCCCCTGACGCCGGACGACAGCGTCCTCGTGGCCAGCATGTCACCAGATGCCAAGTCCCGGGCCAGCACCGAGGACGAAAACGAGAGCGTGGGGGTCAGCGAGCAGAAGCACATGCTCGAGGCCATGCCCTCGCTTTGGCCCGTAAAGGGATACATCACAAGGGGATTCCACGGCACCGGGGGTGAGAAGCACCCCAGCTACCACCCGGGTATAGATATTGCAGCCGAGCGGAACACACCGGTACTTTCAGTGGCCGACGGGGTCGTCGAGGCCAGCCGTTGGGACGAGACCTACGGGTGGATGGTCCAGGTCGACCATGGATATGGCATCCGGACTGTGTATGGACACAATACGCGGAATCTGGTAAAAGCAGGTGACCGGGTGACCCGTGGTAAGACGATCGCGACCGTGGGGAGCACCGGGCACAGCACCGCGCCGCATGTCCATTTCGAAATCCGTCGCGACGGGGTGCCGGTGGACCCCAAGCAGTATTTATTGAATTAGCTCACCGGAGCGTCGTCTGCCCTAGAGTGACCAGAGGAGGACAGGAGCATGTTTGGTAAGGAAGCGGAAACGACCACGGGACAGGGGAGTCTCAACTCGATCCTCGGCCAGGGCTGCAAGTTCAAGGGGAACATCGAGTTGAAGGGGACGATTCGCATCGACGGTGAGTTCGACGGGACCATGGAGTGCCCCGAGACGCTCATCATCGGCAAGTCCGGCGTCGTCAAGGCCAACGTGACCGTCAAGAACGCCATCATCGGCGGCAAGATCGTCGGGAACATCGCGGCCAGCAACAAGATCGAGCTGCAGACCGGCTCGCACGTCGAGGGTGACATCGAGACCGCGCGCCTCGTCATCGACGAGGGCGTGTTCTTCGAGGGCAACTGCAAGATGGGCACCGGCGTGGGCACCAAGCCTGCCGCCGCCGAGCAGCGGAGCGCGTGGGCCAAGACCGAGGACAAGCCCCAGCAGTCCTCCGCCGTGACCCGCTAAGCAAGCGGTTCCGACCCCAATCGACCCAACTGAGCGGCCCTCAGCGCGCGCTGGGGGCCGCTCGTGCGTCCGCGATCCACTCAGATTCCACACTTCTCCACACCTTTGTGGATCCCTGTGCATAACTAGCGCGCACTCGGCACCGACGCAATCGCTTGTCATAAGAGAAGTTACGACCACGGCCTCGAAGGGGGCTGTGGGTTTTTCCACAGTCGGGGGTACCGAAAGGCCCTAAGCGGGGTTCTCTCAGTGCCTTAGATACACAGCCTGCAGCGCCGTTCCAGAAGAGCAGCCGCAGGTGAAGGCGAGGTAAAGGAATAGCGCGACGCGTCGGCGCGAGACGGAGATGGCCGCGTGGCGAGTCAGTCTACTCGTCGGCCGGCTGAAACGCCGCGAGCCGCGCGCGCGCGGTTCCAACCGTCGATCTGGGCACGACCGGGGAAGCCTTCGTAGCCGGGTTCGTGGGACATCACCTCCGGCGCTGCGTAGACGACGCCTCCCGCCGCCCGACGGGCGCCGGCGGGACGAGGGGGCAAGGACGGTTGCAGAGGCGGGTCTGCGGAGGACTCAGTCGGTCGGGAGGCGTCGTCCGTCCCTGGGGGTGACCTCGAAATAGAGCACGCCGAAGCGCTCGTCGCGGTCGGTCCAGGCGCGGCGCAGCGTGAAAGCGGCGCGGGCGGCGAGGCGGGCGAACCCGGTGACGGTGTACTTGTACGACGACTCGGTCCAGATGGTCTCTCCCTTGCGCAGCACGAAGCGGGCGCCGGCGACGGAGACAGTCTGGTTGGCGAGGCTTTCGAGGTGCATCTCGATGCGGTGCGCGCTTTGGTTATAGCGCGCCACATGGCGGAAGCGCACGAGGTCGAAGGTGCCGCCGAACTCCCGATTGAGACGGCGCAGCACGTTCAGGTTGAACTCGGCGGTGACACCCTCGGCGTCGTCGTAGGCGCGCACGAGCACCTGCGGATCCTTCTGGAGATCGATGCCGATGAGCAGGCCGCCGCTTCCCTCCCCGTCCTGCGCCAGCCCGGCTGCACGCCGGAGAAACACCACGGCGTCATCGGGGTGGAAGTTGCCGATAGTGGAGCCGGGAAAGTACACGACGCGTCGCGAAGGGGTGTGCCTGGGCCGGGGCAGATCGAAGCGCTGCTCGTAGTCGGCGCAGATGGGCAGGACCTCGATGTGGGGGTAGGCATTCGCGATCGCCCTGGCCGCGGCCTGCAAGTGACCGCGCGAGATGTCGATGGGGATGTACGCGGCGGGCGCGTCGAGCGCGT
>JAOTVO010000248.1 GCA_029863355.1 Candidatus Krumholzibacteriia bacterium | reverse complement strand
CGAGGACTTCCGGCGCATGCTCCGCGAGCTGGGGTGCGCCGACTACCGCGTGGTGGCGCGCAGCCGGATCGCCCTCGACGACGCGGACCTGGCGGCACGCGCCGGCATGGTCGTCTTTCACTCCCTCACCGTTCGCGCGTTCAAGCTGGATTCGCTCGAGGACATATGCGAGGATTACGGACAGGTCGCGACGTACCGGGGCACGGTGGCGGGGCATCCGCACCGCTTCGACCTCGACGCCGACCACGCGTTCGTGAGCGGCAAGCCCATGCTCGTTTGCGGGAACACGGCGGCGATGCTCGCCGAGACGCGGCTGGCCCCGCACTTCGACGTGGCGGGAGACCGCTCGCGCCACTATGGCCCGTTCGACTGCGCCCCCGCGGCGCTGAAGGGCGAGGATGAGACCGGAATCGGAGGGGCCTGTTGCTGAACGCATTCGACGAACGCGTGCTCGCGGCCACCGGCGAGCCGCTGCGCGCCGACCGCATCTCCATCGTGCAGGTCAACGTGGGGCTGACCTGCAACATCGCGTGCGAGCACTGCCACGTGGCGTCATCGCCGCGGCGCAAGGAGCAGATGGGCTGGGAGACGATGACGAACGTGCTACACGTGGCGCGCGAGGTGGGCTGCAGCCTGGTCGACGTCACCGGGGGCGCGCCCGAGATGAACCCCCACTTCGAGCGCTTCGTCGCGGCGGCGCGCGACGCGGGGTTCCCCGTCCAGGTGCGCACCAACCTCACCATTCTGCTCGAGCCCGGCTACGCACACCTCGCGGAGTTCATGGCGGCGCGCAAGGTGGCACTGGTGGCGTCTCTGCCCTGCTACACAGAAGACAACGTCGACCGCCAGCGCGGGGAGGGCGTGTACCGCGGCTCGATCGAGGCCATGCGGCGGCTCAATGCGCTCGGATACGGCGTCGACCCGGATCTGCCCCTCGATCTCGTGTACAACCCGGGCGGGCCCTGCCTGCCCCCCGACCAACGCTCACTCGAGGCCGACTACCGGCGCGAGCTGGACGAGCGTTTCGGGATTCGTTTCACGCGCCTGCTCACGATCACCAACATGCCCATCGGCCGCTTCCTGAGCCGGCTCAAGAAGGAGAACCGCGCGCAGTCCTACGGCGAGCTGCTCCGCGGCGCCTTCAACGCCGATACCATCCCCCCGCTGATGTGCCGCCACCAGATCGAGATCGACTGGAACGGCCTCATGTACGATTGTGATTTCAACCTGGCGCTGCGCCTGCCCGTCGACCACGGCATGCCCGTGCACGTTCGCGATTTCGATCCCGCGCTGCATCGGCGCCGGATCGTGACGGGGGAGCACTGTTTCGGATGCACGGCGGGGCGCGGCTCGTCGTGCGGCGGCGCGCTGACCTGATGTCGCCCTTGCGTGCGCTTCCAATCCGTGATAGGTGATGGTGCCGATGGAACAGCTGGCCGCGCTCGCCGTCTACGCCTACTTCGCCATCCTGTTCGTGCTCTCTCTCTACGGGGCGCACCGGTACTTCATCCTTTTCCTCTACTGGAAGCACTACAAGCGCGCGCCGCGCCGCGCCGCCCCGGCTTTCGACGCCGCGCGCGCGCCGTCGGTCACGGTCCAGCTCCCCCTCTACAACGAGCTCTACGTGGCGCGGCGGGTCATCGAGTCGGCCGCGCGGCTGCGCTACCCGCGCCACCTCCTGTGCGTCCAGGTCCTGGACGATTCCACCGACGGCACGTGCGAGATCGCGCGCCGGGCCGTGCGCGATCTGCGCGCACAGGGGCATCGCATCGACTACTACCACCGCGACGACCGCGAGGGCTTCAAGGCGGGCGCGCTCAAGGCGGGCCTGGAGCAGACGGACGACGAGCTGGTGGCGATCTTCGACGCCGACTTCGTTCCGCCCGCGGACTTCCTCGAGCGCGTCGTCCCGCACTTCGCCGATGGGGGCGTGGGCATGGTGCAGACGCGCTGGGGCTACCTGAACCGGGGCTATTCGCTGCTCACGCGCGTGCAGTCGATTCTGCTCGACGGCCACTTCGTGCTCGAGCACACCGCGCGCAGCCGCTCGGGGCGCTTCTTCAACTTCAACGGCACCGGCGGCGTGTTCCGCCGCCGCGCCATCCTGGAGGCGGGTGGCTGGGAGGGCGACACGCTCACCGAGGATCTGGACCTGTCGTACCGTGCGCAGCTAGCGGGCTGGCGCTTCGTCTTCCTGCCCGACGTGGAGTGCCCCAGCGAGCTGCCGGTGGACGTCTTCGGGTTCAAGAACCAGCAGCACCGGTGGACGAAAGGGTCGATACAGGTGGGCCGCAAGCTGCTCCCGAAGATATGGCGAAGCACAGCGCCGCTGGCGGTGAAGCTGGAGGCGACCTTCCATTTGAGCGCCAACCTGAGCTACCTGCTCCTCGTGATGCTCTCCCTGCTCATGCCCCTCTCCGTGCTCTTCCGGGCCAGCGCCCTGGCGCGGGGTACCCTGGCGTGGGAGGCGCTGATCTTCGGTCTGACCACCGCGTCGATCTTCCTCTTCTACGTGGTCGCGCAGCGCGAGCTCTACCCGGATTGGAAATGGCGCATCCGCGACATCCCGTTCATCCTGTCGCTGGGTATCGGCATGTGCGTCAACAACGCGTGGGCGGTGAGCGAGGCACTCGTCGGACGCGACACGCCGTTCGTGCGCACGGCGAAGTACCGCATCGAGTCCTTCGCCGACCGGTGGAAGGGGAAAGCCTACCGCTCGTCGCCCAAGGCGTCCTTCTGGCTCGAGCTCCTGCTCTGCGCGTACATGGTGCTGGCGCTGGTCATGGTGGTCGCCACGCGCAGCTGGGCGGCGCTGCCCTACGTGGGACTCTTCGTCGCCGGCTTCACCTACGTCTTCGGCCTGTCCGTGGCGCACGCCAGGCGGTAGCATGGGACGGCCCGCGCTCCTCGTCTGCGGCGGCGCGCTCTTCGTCGCCTCCGTCACCCTGGGCGCGCTCGCCGGTCTGCCGGGGCGCATCCCGCTCTTCCTCACCGTATACGGCGCCGCCTTCGTCGCCTACGCCGCGGCGATAGCGCTCTTGCCGCGCGCGCTGCCGTCGTCGCGACACCTCCTCGTGTTCGTGATCGGCGTAGGGGTGCTGTGCCGGCTCGCCATGGTGCCGGCACGCCCCGCGCTTTCCACCGACATCTACCGGTACGTGTGGGAAGGGCGCGTCGTGCTCGAGGGAGAGAATCCGTTCGCGCTCGCGCCCGACGCCGACTCCCTGGCGCACCTGCGCGACGCGTCCACGCGGGACATCAACCACCCGCACCTGGAGACGATCTATGCGCCGCTCGCACAGGCCGTCTTCGCGCTGGCCGCGTGGATCGCGCCCGAGCCGTGGGCGCAGAAGCTCCTCTTCACACTCTTCGACCTGGCCACGATGCTCGTCCTCGTGGGCCTGCTCCGTCGGCGCGGGCGCGACCCCGCGTGGGTGCTGGTCTTCGCGTGGAGTCCGCTGGTGGCGTTCGAGACGGCGCACTCCGGCCACGTGGATGCCGCCGGCGTGTGCCTGCTCGTCGCCGGCGTCTGGCTCTCCGGCGCGGGCCGGCAGGCCTGGTCAGCGGCGGCGCTGGCGGGCGCGTTCCTGGTCAAGTACACCTCGGCGTTGCTCGTGCCCTTCCTCGCCCGCCGCCGCGCCAGCGCGCCTTGGCTGTTGCTCGCCGCGGCCGTCGTCGTCCTGGGCTATCTCCCCTTCGCGCCGGCCGGCGCGAAGCTCTTCTCCAGCTTGCGTCTCTACGGGGCCGAGTGGCGCTTCAACGGCCTCGCCTACGCCGCCGCCGTCGGCCTGTTGGACCACCCCGCCGGCGCGCGGCTCTTGCTCGCGGCGGCGCTGGCGGCGTTCGCGCTGTGGCAGGCGTGGCGACAGACGGACCTCGCGCGCTACGCCTTCCTCGTGATCGGCTGCGCGCTCCTCCTGGCGCCCACGCTCTACCCGTGGTACCTGGTGTGGATCGTGCCCTTTCTCTGTCTCTTTCCCAATCGCGCGTGGATCCTGCTGACGGGGCTCGTGTTCGCCTCCTACTGGGTGTGGGTGGGCTTCGCCGCCGGCGGCCAGTGGCGGTTGCCCGGCGCCGTCTGGGCCCTCGAGTACGTCCCCTTCGCCGCGCTCCTCGTCTACGACGCGTTGCGCCAGCGTTCATCTCGCGGTATTCTCGGCGGCGGTGCGGGGAGGCGGGCTCCCTAGCGATGTCGCGGCCCACCACTGCCATCGTGATTCCGGCCTTCGACGAGGAAGCCGCGGTGGGGCTCGTGCTCGACGAGATTCCGCGCGCGTGG
>JAOTVO010000247.1 GCA_029863355.1 Candidatus Krumholzibacteriia bacterium | reverse complement strand
GAGCTCGCGATTGGCCTGATCCACCGCGTTGGTCACCTCGTGCATCTTGACTTCGGAGACCACATCGAATGTCGGCATTGGTTCCTTCCCATGAAGCGGTTACGGGCTACCGCTCAACAGGATACGCCAGGAAGGGGGACGTGGCAACTCCTTGCCTGTGCTACTCGTAGCGCCGCAGCTGCCAGTGGCGCAAGGCGCGGCCGATGCCCAGCGCGAGGAAGAGCGCCGCGTGATGCGCGCCCAGCTGTTGCTTGAAGCGGCCCGCCGGCGTCTTGAAACGAAGTGTGATGCTCCAGGCACGCGCGCGGCCTTCGGCGGCAAGCGCACGGAAGCACTCACGGCGGAGGCGCACGGGGATCCCGCGGCCGCGGTAGGCGGGCGGCACCAGCGTATTGAAGAAGTAGACCTCGTCGCGTTCGAGGGGGAAGCTCAGCGTGCGGTAGCGCACGCGCTCGAGGTCGCACCACATGAAGGCGGCGATGCGCCCGTCCTCTCGGGCGGCGAAACAGCGCATGCCCGTGTCGAGCATGCGTTGCATGGCGGCGAGATCATGACGGCCGCCGGGTCGATCGCCCAGCGCCTGCAGATCCCCATACCCGACCCAATCGAATGTGAGCGCATTTGCTTCGGCGCCGGCCGCGGGCAGCGCCGTGGCCAACTCGCGCGTGAGGTAGAACGGAGCGACAATCAGCCCCACGCGCTCCAGCCCATCCAAGATGGACTGGATGACGAGGCGGTTACGAATGGTCCTGCGCCACGTTCTCAGCATCGTAGCGTGGCACCCTCAGGTGGCGCTCACGAGGTTCCCAGCAGGAGGTCCCTCGCCTCCCGGTGCGTATAAGGCCGCTGCCCCAGCGCCTCGGCGATCGTGATCACGCGCTCGACGAGCTCGATGTTGGTGGCCGGGCGTGTGCGGCTCGCGTCGTAGTAGATGTTGTCCTCGAGGCCCACCCGCACGCCCCCGCCGGAGATGAGCGCCATCGCGTTCATCTCGAGCTGCGGATCGCCCACGCCGCCCGCCGACCAGATGGCGCCATCGGGCAGCTCTTTGACCATCAGCCCCAGGCTGAGCATGTTCGCCTGCGCGCAGGCGATGTTGCCCAGGATGAGGTTGAAGTAGTAAGGCGGCCGCACCAGATCCTTGCGGATCAGGTAGTGGGCGTAGTTGATCATCCCCAGGTCGAAAGCCTCCAGCTCCGGCCGGATGCCGAGGTCACGCATCTTCTTCGCGAGATCCTGGATCATCTGCGGGCTGTTGACGCTCGCCTGCCTGTTGAAGTTGAGCGAGCTGAGCGTGAGGCTGCCGAAATCCGGCTTGAGGTCGTCCTCCAGATCGAGGCACGCCGAGCGTTTCTCGAGCTCCGAGAAGGTGCGCCCGCTCGTCGAAACACAGATGACGAGGTCGGGATGCCGCTCGCGCACGCCGGCGATCATCTCGGCGTAGATTTCCTTGCGCCAGGTCGGCTCCTCGGTGTCGGGGTCGCGGGCATGCAGGTGCACCATGTTGGCCCCGAGGCGCGCCGCCTCGTCCACCTGCTGGATAATCTCGGGCGGATGGATGGGCACGTGTGGTGTCATCTTGCGAGTGGGGATCATCCCCGTCGGCGTGAGATTCAGTATGAAGCGGTCTTGCATTGCGCGATCACCTCCTTGAAATCCAGGATATCACGGTGCCCGCGCTCTCGGGCCAACTCTGCGCACTCGGCCAAGCGCTCGCTTGGTCAAGGTTGCCGATGTAACGCGCTGTTATACAAATAGTTGCGGTGGCGCCCGCTTGCCAAGAGGCGGCCCAGCGGTTATAATGGGCTCGCCCAACGCGACCGCTTGGCGATTCTTGGGAAGGACGAAACGTGACGCGACTGGTGTGGCTGCTCGTGTTGCTCCCGGTGTTTCTGGTGCCGACCCGCGCATCCGCGGAGACGGTCAACTTCTGCGTGACGCTCGACGGCGCGCAGGAGGTGCCGCCGGTCACCAGCTTCTCGGGTGGATCGGGAACGCTCGCCTACGACACCGCCACCAGGATGCTCACCCTGAGCGTCTTCTACGACATGCAGGGAACGGCGTTCGCCGCGCACATCCACGGACCGGCCCCACCGGGGGAGAACGCCCCCCGCGTGTTCGATCTGAACCTGCCGAACCCCTTCTCCGGCGTCATCACGGACACGGTCGGCCCCGTCGAGGTGAGCGAGGAGGGCGATCTCTTGAACGGCCTCTGGTACATCAACGTGCACACCAATACCAACGAGGGCGGAGAGATCCGCGGGCAGATCGCGAGCTGCCCTGTGCCGGTGGAGCCGACATCGTGGGGGCATGTGAAGGCGCTGTACCGGTAGACGCGGCGTGCGGCTAGTGCACGAAGCACCCGCAGCCGCCCAGCTGGTAGCCGACGGCCGGGCCCCGCCACACGAACGCTTCGCTGGCATCCGCCCTCTCCCAGTAGAACGGGATCCGCGCGCGCGGGCGGTTGCCGATCTCGTTCATGTTGCGCGCGTCGTAGACGCGCCCGTTGACCACCGTGTAGCGCACCTGCTCGCTGTTGCGGATGTCGTCCAGCGGGTTGGCGTCGAGCACGATGAGATCGGCGAGCTTGCCCTTCTCGAGCGAGCCCAGCTCGTGGTCCATGCCGATGTACCAGGCGCCGTTGAGCGTGGCGGCGCGCAGCGCTTCCCTGTTGGTCATGCCGCCCTGCACGAACATCCATAGTTCCCAGTGCGCACCGAGGCCCTGGAGCTGGCCGTGCGCGCCCAGCTGCACGCGCGCACCGGCGTCGGTGAGGTCCTTGCAGTTGCGTGCCAGCGCGATGTGGTTGAACTCGTCGTCGGGTGACATCGTGCGGCGCCGCGATCGCGCGTCCACGATGGGACGCGGCGTGAAGGCGAGGAGGCGCTCGTTCTCCCACACGTTGGTCTTCTGGTACCAATAGTTCTCTCCCCACAGGCCGCCGTAGCCGACGATCAGCGTGGGCGTCGACCCCGTCTCGCTGGCACCCCACAGCGAGGTGACGTCCTTGTAGATGGGCGCGATGGGGATGGTGTGCTCGATGCCGGTGTGGCCGTCGAGGATCATCGACATGTTGTGATAGAAGAACGACCCGCCTTCGGGGACGACCATCATCTGCAGCTCGCGCGCCGCCTTGATCACCTGCTGGCGCTGGTTGCGCCGCGGCTGATTGTAGCTCTTCACCGAGAAAGCCCCCACGGCCTTCATGCGGCGCAGGTGCGATTTAGCGTCGTCGAGAGAGTTGATGACGGACTTGAAGTCGCCATCGGCGCCGTAGAGGATGGTGCCGGTCGAGTAGACGCGCGGGCCCACGAGATAGCCCGCCTTCACCATCTCCGAGTTGGTGAAGACGGTCTCGGTCGGGTTCGAAGGGTCGTGCGTTGTGGTCACGCCGAAGGCGAGGTTGGCGAGGTAGAGCCAGCTCTGGGGCGGCGTGATCGACGAATGCCACATGTGCGCGTGCACGTCCACGAGGCCTGGCATGATCGTCTTGCCGGCGCAGTCGATTACGTGCGCGCCTTGCGGCACCTCCACCGAAACCGCCGGTCCCACGGCCACGATCCGATTGCGCTCGACGACGAGGGTGCCCCTCTCGATAACCTCGGCGCCCTTCATCGTGATGATGCGCGCGTTGGTGAGCGCTACCGTTCCCTCCGGAACGTCGGTATCGAGCACGAGGCCGATGGCCAGGCCGCTCGTGTCCGGCGGCGCGATCGAGTCCGGCGCGCCCACCACGAAGGCAAAGCTCTCCTCCAGCGGCCGTGTGAAGTACTCGCCCCCGATGGTCCAGTGGAGCTTGCCGCTGTCCCCGGACCAGTGCAGGCTGGTGCCCGCGTCGCGCGTCACGCGCTTGATGGGGACGGCTTTGGTCTTGGCGTGGAGATCGATCTCCCGTCCCGTCTTGGGAAACGGCACGATGTAGGCCTGGAACAGCTCGGTGAACGCGAGCCACTGCTCGTCGGGGCTGGGCACGAACTGTGTGGCGTACTTCGAGGTGAAAACCGTGCGCTCGTCCCCGCCGTCGAGGCGCGCACTCTTGAACGCCTGCTTCTGCTCTGTCACGTCCTCGACGAAGTACATGCGCTCGCCGTCCTTGGCGAAGCGGGGGAGCCGTCCCTCCTCGCGCACACGCTTCATCTCGCCGCCATCGGCGCTCATCCAGTAGAGGCCCGGCTCGGTGCCGTGGGTGAAGCCAAGGATGGCGTCGCCCCGGCCACGCTGGAAGACGATCTTCTTCCCGTCCGGCGAGAACGACGGCGCGTGATAGAAGCCCGGCCGCGGTGAGAGCTTCTTCTTGC
>JAOTVO010000016.1 GCA_029863355.1 Candidatus Krumholzibacteriia bacterium | reverse complement strand
CCTCGTAGACCGTGCCGATGGGCTTGAGCACCGACTTGGCCGTCTCGCCCGTGCGCGGGTGCGTGCGCTTGGGCGCGGCCAGGCTGTAGACGACCAGATCCACGGGGCCGAAGCCGTCCTTCAATAGCTCGACGGTGCGTTGCTTGACCGCGTCGGAGAATGCGTCGCCGTTGACGGAGCGCGCGCGCTGCCCCGCCTCGCGCACGGCGCGCTCGACGGCGGCGCTGTTGTACCAGCCGGCGGTGGCGGGGCGGTTGGACGCGGGCGGGCGCTCGAGGAACACGCCCACCGTAGATGCCCCGCAGCCGAACGCGGCGGTGACGCGCGAGGCCAGGCCGTACCCAGTGGAGGCACCGACCACGAGCACGCTCCGCGGCCCGCCGGCGATTTTGCCCTGTGCGCGCACGTGGGCGATCTGCTCGTCCACGTTGCGCGCGCAACCGGTCGGGTGCGTGGTGACGCACACGAAACCTCTTACCTTGGGCCGGATGATCATCGCTTCTTCCTCCAGTCGAGGGGCAGGCTGCGATGCGCAGCGGGCGAGTATGGTAGCACAAACCGTAGGGGATGTCACAGAACGGCGGGGACGGCGGGAAAAGCGGGCGGCAGCGGCGGGCGTCAGTACCCTTCCGGGAAGCCGGACGCGCGCTTGACGCGCTTGACCCACGCGCGCGTGCCTTCTTCTTCGGCCAGACGCTTGACGCGCCGGAAGCCCTCGCCGTAGGCGGCGTCCTCGTTCTGCGCCATGGTGGCGCGGTAGAAGGCGCTCTCGCGCCCGGGATAGCGCCCCAGCACGAGGAAGGCGGCGTAGTTGCAGCTGCCCTCCACCCAGGGGCGGTTGCCGTCGAAGCGGCCGTGGTTGAAGCGGTAGACGTGGGCGAGCTCGTGCGCGATCGTGCTCAGGAGCTCCATCCGCGGCATAGCGTAGAGGAAGTAGACGTCGATGCGCCGGTTGCCGCTCTTGCTGAAGATGCGCCAGTCCTCGGAGTAATCGGTGAAGCCACGCAGCCCATCGGAGTGCTCGCCGGAGAGGTCGCGCATCTGCTCGCGGCCGACCAGGTGCACGCGCATCCCCTTGTAGTCCACTTTCATGCCCAGCTTGCGCAGGTGGCCGGCCACCTCGTCGATCATCTCCAGGATCTCCTCCACGTCGGTCACCGACGTGGGCCGGCAGACATTGCAGATGTAGCGCCCGTCGTCGTAGCGCACCCCGCCGCCGGTGAGCTTGTCGGAGATGAAGCGGGAGCAGGAGTCGCAGCAGGGGGCCTCGCCCTGGTGGTGCAGGTGGTAGGCGTTGCCCCAGAAGTCGATCACGTACTCGCCCTGGATTACATCTTTGCAGAGGTCGCAGCGCAGGGCCACGTGGTCGCGGAAGCAGTCGTTGTGGTAGTCGCGGTCCTTGTACTCGGTGTACGACGACGACTCGATGGGACGGTCGCACTGCGCGCAGCGGAAATGCTCGGGGTGGTAGCTGTTGCCGGACGCCTCGAAGTAGGCGCCGGTGATGGGCTGGCCGCACGCCTTGCATATCCTCCCCGCCTGTACGGGGAGGACGGCCAGCAGCATGACGGCTGCGAGGATCAGGAGCGACGTGGCACGCATGGGAGTTCCCTGCGCGCGGTGTTGCAGGATTGGTGCCCGAAGCGCTCCGCCACGGGGCATTACGGGCAAGAAATGGCCCCGCGCGGCCACCGCGCGCACCGGCGCGCGTTCAAATGACGCGGTCGTTACCGCCGTCCACGGGGATGTGTGCGCCGGTGGTGCGCGAGAAGAGCGGGCCGGCCAGCGCGACGATCACGGCGGCGACCTCGCGCGAGGTGACCTCGATGCCGAGGAGGTTGCGCGTGCGGTATGCCTCCACGCTCATCCCGTAGTGCGCGGCGCGCGCCTTCAGCACCTCTTCGGTCCAGATGGCCGTGTCGAAGACGTCATTGGGGTGGACGGTGTTGACGCGGATCCCGTCGCCGGCGAGCTCCAAGGCAGCCACGCGGGCCAGCTGGGCCAGCCCCGCCTTGGCCACCGAGTACGCGCCCGCGCCGGACCCCGGTGCGGCGACGTTCTTGGACCCCACGAAGACGACTGCGGGGTCGATGCCCTCGCGCAAAAACGGCACGCACTTCTGCAGCAGGTGGCGGTGGCCGCTCAGGTTGACGGCGAGGCTCTTCTCCCAGGTCTCGTCGCGCATGTCGGCCAGCGTCTCCGTGGCCGGGAAGGTGCCCGCGTTGCTCACCACGATGTCGATGCCGCCGTAGCGGCACACGCCGGCCACGACCGCCGCGTCTACCGCGGCGGCGTCGGTGACGTCGCACTGCAGACCCAGCACGGCTGCGCCGTCGAAGGCGGAGCGCACGTGGGGGTCGATGTCGAGGGCGACCACGCAAGCGCCGGCCTCGCGCAGCGCCTGCACGCAAGCCAGCCCGATGCCGCTCGCCGCCCCGCTCACCACCACCACCTTGCCCTGGTGCGCCGGGGGCTTGCCCGCGCGCGTCAGCTTGGCCTGTTCGAGCTCCCAGTACTCGACGTCGAAGATCTCCTCCTCGCCCAGCGGCTCCCAACCACCCAGCGCTTCGGCCCGGCGGATGGCGGGCATGGTGTGGGCCAGGATGTCGGCGACGATCGCCGCCTCGGCGTCGCCGCGGCCGAAGGCGATCACGCCCCGGCCCGGCCACAGCGCCCAGCGCGGAGCGGCGTCGAGGCAGGTGAGGGTGCCGTCGGTGTTGCGGTCGAAGTACTCGCGGTACCCCTCCGCGTAGGTGGTGACATTCTCGTGGATGTCCTCGCCCACTACGAGGGCGGTGCGCTTGGTGCGGATCACGTGGTCGGGCGTGAGCGGTCCGCGCGTGGCCAGCGCGCTCACGTGGTCGAGCTCCGAGAAGATGACCGCCTCGGCGCTGGTGTCGTGGCGCAGCGTGAGCGCCGCGTCCGCCTCCTCGCTCACCGCGTGGCGCAGGCGTGCCAGCACGGCCGGGTCCACTTCGAGCGTGACCGCCGGTGCGGGCTCGAGCGGCGCCTCCGCCTCCAGGTAGTCCTCGGCCTCGGTGACGATCTGGATCATGCGCTCGTAGCTCGAGCGCGCGTCCTCGCCGAAGGTGAACACACCGTGGTTCAAGAGGATCATGCCCTCGATCTGTTCCCAGTCGATGTCGCGCGTCATCTCGTACACGTCGCGCGCCAGCGCGAAGCCGGGCATGATGTAGGGCACGATGAAGATGCGGTCGCCGTAGATCTCGGCCAGGAGCTGGGTGCCCCGTGGCGTGTTGGAGATGGTCACCACGGCGTCGGCGTGGGTGTGGTCGACGTACGCGAAGGGGATGATGGCGTGCAGGATCGCTTCGACCGAAGGCGTCGGCGCCGACGGATCGGTCATGGCAGCCCGCTGCGCGCGCACCATGTCGGCGTCGGAGAGGCGCGGCAGCTTGGCCATGCGCCGCAGTGCCTCCAGCCGCACCGGCGCGAAGCCCTCGCGCTCGATGGTGGCCAGGTCCCAGCCGCTGCCCTTCACGTAGAGGATGGACTCGCGGTCGCCGAAGAGGTTCTCCTCCTCGGCCTTGACCGAGGTGTTGCCGCCGCCGTGCAGGACCAGCTCGCTCTCCGCGCCGATCAGGCGCGACGTGTACACACGACGCCCGAGCGCGTCGTCGCCGAACTTCTTGGCATCCGAATCATCCCACAAGCTCTTCATGGGTCCTCGTCCCTGCGTTGGGGTGCGGCGGGCAGCGTCGGATCGACTGTAGGGCGGGGGCGCCGGGGTGGCAAATGGAATCGGGCTACCCCTGCTCCACCGCGTAGGGGGCCAGGACGTCGGGAACCGGCCGCGCCCCATCGAAGAGCCCGCGCACGCGCAGCAGCACTTCGTCGAGGATCGCATCCGGGCACGAGGCGCCGCACGTGAGCACCACCTCCAGCGGTCGCTTCGGCGGGAGCCACCCCTCCGTGGTCGCCACCTCGCGCCGCGAGAGCGAGAAGTGCCGGATCGCGTCGGCGGAGACGATGGCCGCCGCGCCGTCCACGAAGTATGTCGGCATCGCCTCCTCGCAGAGGGCGACGATGTGCGACGTATTCGACGAGTTGTATCCCCCCACCACGATGGCCAGGTCCGCGCCGCGCGCGATCAGCGCGTTGGTTGCGTTCTGGTTCTCATAGGTGGCGTAGCAGAGCGTGTCCGCCGTGTCCGCGTAATGGTCTCCGAGCGCCGCCTCGCCGTAGCGCGCGGCGAGCGCCGCGCGCAAGAGCTGCGCGATCGCATGCGTCTCCGTGGCCAGCATCGTCGTCTGGTTCACCACGCCGATGCGCTGCAGGTCCCGCTCCGGGTCGAAGCCCGCCGAGCACTTGTCCCCGAAGGCGCGCATGAAATCCGCCCGCCCCTGCTCCCCCCGGATCACCGCCGCCAGGATCGCTGCCTCCTCCAGGTCGCGGACCACCACCGTTGGCGCGCCGCGAACGCTGTGCGAGAACGTCGCGCGCGTCTCCTCGTGCGCCGCCTTCCCGTGCACCACCACGGTGTACCCTTCCTCCCCCAGCTGCCCGCTTCGCTTCCACACCTTCTCCACGAACGGGCACGTCGTGTTGTACCGGTACGGGTCGATGCCCCGCGCGGAGAGCTCCGCTTCCATCTCCAATGTCGTGCCGAAGGCCGGCACGATGACGATATCGTCCGCGCGCAGCTCCTCCCACGGCACCAGCTGCTCCCCCGCCGGCGTGAAGACGAAGCGCACGCCCTGCTCCATCAGGTCCCCGTTGACCTTCGGGTTGTGGATCATCTCGCTCAAGAGGAAGATGCGCCGGCCCGGGTTCTCCGCGAGCGTGCGGTACGCGATCTCCACCGCGTTCTCCACCCCGTAGCAGAAGCCGAAGTGCCGCGCCAGGAGGAAGCGCACCGGGCCGAAGTCCAGCGTGGCCGGCGAGAGGTCGCGTTTGCGCGCGTCCTCCAGCGAGCGCGCCCGCTTGACCCGCGAGATGATCGGGCCCTGGTAGCGCTCCGGCGTATCGAACTTGCGTGTCATGACACCTCTTGCGCCCGCCCCCTCGAAATCACGTGACCCCGGGCGGCGTGCTCATTACAATATAGCCTTCCCTGTGGACCGTTTTCACGCAGAAAGTCCCAGCCCAACCCACGCACACATGAGGAGGGTGACCGTGAACCGCAAGAAGCTCGTTGTTCTGACCATCGCCGCGTCGGCCGCGCTCAACGCTGTGCTCCTGTGGCACGCGTTCGACAGCACCCCCGCGCGCGCCGATGTGACCGCCCAGGGAGAGGAGCTCTCCGTCTACATGGGGCGCCTCCAGCGCCACACCCACAAGCTTGGCCTCTCCATCGACGCCGGCAACCAGGATCTCGCCAAGTTCTACATGACCGAGATCGGCGAGACCGTCGACATGATCACCAAGCGCTTCCCCGAGTATGACAAGTTCCAGATTGCCGCACTCACCACGGCCATGCTCGCACCCTACACCGGCCCCCTCAAGACCGCCGTCGAGACCAACTTCGCCGGCGCCTCCGCCGCCTACGACAAGTTCCTCACCGGCTGCAACGGCTGCCACGCCGCCACCCAGCACCAGTTCGTCAAGGTGATGCGGAGCAAGACCAACGCCTACGCCCAGGACTTCTCCAAGTAGGCACAAGAACGAGCGCCGGCGCACCGTGGAGATGGGTTACCGTCGATTGTCAATCTGTCCGCGCACATGTAGCGAAGGAGGAAGCAATGTCCGAAACGCAAGCCGCTACAACCCCACGTCACCTATGGGCTGTTGGGATTGTGGCTCTTTTATGGAACCTGCTCGGGGCGATGGACTACGTCATGACCCAGACGAGGAACGAGGCATACATGAGTCAGTTCACGCCGGAGCAACTCGAGTTCTTCTACGGCTTTCCGGCCTGGTTGGTGGCCTTTTGGGCCACTGCCGTTTGGGGCGGTGTCCTCGGTGCCGTGCTCTTGCTCATGCGCAAGAAGCTCGCTTTGCCCGTCCTGCTCGTTTCTTTTCTGTGCATGGTTGTGACGGCCATTCACAATTACGGTTTCGCCGGCGCGGCCGACATCGTCGGCGGCGTTGGCCTCTTGTTCAGCGTCGTCATCTTCGTGGTCGCGCTCGCGTTGGTCATCTACGCCCGCAGCATGGCCAGAAAGGGAGTATTGGTCTAGTCACATCATGAGCACGAACGTTGCGAAGCCCGCCAAGGTGGCGATCATCGGCGCCAGCGGAACCTACGGCACGGGGATCCTGGCTCGGGCCGAGGAGATCGGCGTCGAAGCGGTGGTGATCACGCGGTCGCCGCACAAGTTCAAAGACGTGAAGCCGACGACTACGGTGGTCGAGGCGCAGCTGGATGAAGAGGAGAAGTTGAAGCAGGCGTTTACCGGGTGCGATGGTGTCATCTCAGCGCTCGGCGACGACAGGAAGAAGCGTCCGAAGACGCACAACCTCCCGCACGTCTGGAACGCTGTGAAGGCTGCCGGCGTCACAAAGTACATCGGCATGGGCTCCGGAGCGATGATGATGCCGGGCGAGAAGCCTGGGAGGTTCCAGCGCACCGTGCACCCCCTGCTGAGCGTGCTGAAGCTCTTTGGCGTTGACATGCTGGAACAGAACGAGTGGGAGCGCGACAGTTTGCTTCTGGGCAAGAACGGCGCGGATGGCCTCACGTGGGTGCTCACCAGACCGGTGAGGCCGACCAAGACGCCCTTTGTCGGAGCCTACGTGCATAAGGATAAGCGCGGCCCGATGAACTGTTCGATCTACGACCACGGCGACTTTTGCCTGTACTGCGTGGCGTCGAGCGAGTGGGATAAGCTCGCGCCGCATGTCAGCTCCTGGCCGCAGCCCAGAAAGAAGTAGGATCCAACTAGTCGGCGAGAAAGAGGTACTTGATACGGCCCCACGTGGGTTGTTCGACAGGTGTGCGGTCGCGTAGATCCGAGCTACTCCCAGAAGAGCGATTTGATGGAGCCCCACGACCGTTCCTCTACCGGCGTCGGGGCGCTTTCCCATCGCACGATCGTCCCATTACCGCCGACCGCAAACGCGGTGGCCGGATCGCCGTGGGACAGCGCGTTAATGAACCCCGGTAAGAGCGGCAGCGTTGTAGCCGTCCAGCTGGCGCCGGCGTCGTCAGTGCAATAGGCGACGGCGTTGAGGTTTTGCCCCGTGATCACCATGCCCTCCGCCGCATTTCCAAAGGAAATCGCGGCGAATATATCAAAGTCGGATGGAGGCGGCGATTGTTTGACCCACGAACTCCCGCCCGCCGGGTGCCCTATTCGAACTCCACACCACAATTCGGGCAACGTTTCACGTCGTCACCCACTTCCGCGCCGCACTCCGGGCAGAGCGCCACTTCGGCTTCCGGATTCACCACGAGGCTGCACTCGGGACATTCGGCCGACCCTTCGGGAACGGTAGACGAACACGCGGGGCAGACACCGCGAAGCTCCTGTTCTTCGTACTTGAATGACGACGCGTGTTCAGGCGCGCCACGGAGCCAGTGGACGCGATCGAGTTCTCGCGCGGCGGTTTCGTCTGTGCTTCGCACGTATAGACCATACAGCGCTTTCGTCGTTCACGTCCCCGGTTCGCAGCCGTGAAAACGGATGTCCGACTGAATCCCGCTCTTTCTCAGCAACTCGCTGAGCTCCTCGAGGTAGTTCCGTACACTCTGGCGGATGAGTATCCCGGCTTCGGCTGCTTCCTGGGGGTTCGAGAGCGCCTCGTGCTCTTGAAGAAACACGAGATTCCCTCCGCAGTCTGCGCAAACCGTCGCTTCGAGCGCGTACTCGGCCGCACATTTCGAACAGACCTTGATCGGTTCTTCATTCATCGTATGGAACCTCTGTCGCCGATTTTGTCACAAGGGTTGCGGCAACGAACGCACCGTCCTTGATCTCGCCCGCCGCCTCCGCCTGGACGCCCGACTTCCCGCACCATTCCATCCCTCCCAGGCCGAGTTCTTCCCAGTTCGCGATTTCGACGTATTGGGATCCGATTTCGATGTAGTTGCCGCAGTGCCCCACCTCTTCCAGCACGCAGCCGCAGCTCACGTTGCGCGTCGCCAGCTCGACGACCATGTCCGGCGTCGTGACGCGGTGGTCCGTCTGATCCGCCGCCGTGTCGGATTCCGACTTACGGGTCTCGGACCCGCAAGCAAGCAAGAATAGGCAAGCCAGGAGGCAGAACAGCCGTCTCATTCGCCTTCTCCGCTATCTGGTGCCGCCTCCACGCGCGTGTTCCAGGGATTGATCGAGTGCCGGTCCGGATCCGTGACCGCGAAGACGATCTCGTTGCCGTCCGGATCGCGCACGATGAACATGTCCATCCAGGCGGTCTTCTTGATCTCACCCGGTTCTCCGCCCCACGCGACGACCCGCGCGTGATGTGGCTCGAGGTCGTTCACTCGGAAATAGAGGCGCTGCTGGCCCACACGGGCCTCCTGGCCCGAAGACGTGGGCTCGTGCAACCCGAACTTTTGTTCTCCGGCCACCATCTCCGCGTAGTACGGCTCGCCCTTCGTATTCGCGAAACCCTGGAACTCGAAGCCGAGAACGTCGCGATAGAACGGCGCGCTCTTCTCCACGTCTGCCACATAGAGGACCGGCTTGACCGCTCCGGTGAAGGTCCCGTGCGCTTGGCGCGGGTCGTCCTCGGCTCGGCCGGTCACTGCGAGCGTTAGCAAGATGCAGGCGAGCCGCAAAGGGCTCCGGCCGTTGGGTGACATGAGTCGCCTCCTATCCGCGTCCAATGTTCTGTATGGCGATCGCAATGATCGCGAGCACGATGACGAGAGAAGAAACGGAGGCCGACCAAGCACCGGACCGCGCAACGCCCGCACAGCCTACCGGATCAGGACGAACCGCTGCTGCCGCGCCTCGCCCGCCGACTCGAGCCGCGCGAAGTAGACACCGCTGGCCACCCTTTCGCCGTGCTCGTCCGATCCGTCCCAGGTGGCCGTGTGCCAGCCCGCGGCGCGGTGCTCGTCCGTGAGCGTCCGCACGCGGCGGCCGCGGACGTCGAAGATCTCCAGCGTGGCGCGGGAGGCCCGCTCCAGCTCGAAGCGAAATGTGGTGCTCGGGTTGAACGGGTTCGGATACGGCGCCTCCAGAACCAGCCCCGAGCGCGGCCTGGTCGAACGCACGCCGGTCGAAGCCGGCCCACTGATCTCCGTCATGCGGGCCAACTCACTGTGGCCGCTCGACGAGACCCCGTAGCCCGTTGCGCTCGTCGAGAACGTGACGCCGTCGCCCACGGTTCCCTGCGAGAAGCCCCGCAGCTCGTCGTGGAAACTGTCGTCGATTACGGCCTGACCCCGCACGTTGCTGTACGTGCCCGCGCTGATGACCGCCGCGCCGATGTAGTACCCATTCGCCGCGTACGGCGTCAGCGTCATCGTCACCGGGTCCAGCAACTGCATCCGGTTTTCCTGATTGTTCGAGTTCGTATCGACCACGACCAAGATCTTGCCGTCGTCCCTGCGCCCCGATCCCACCATCAGTTCCGACGTGGTGGAGACATCGACCTGTGCGCCCGCCATCGGGCTCGCCACTTGCGTGCCCGATATCGTCAGCGGGATCTTTCCCGCGCATACCTGTGTCCAATCCGGGCACACAGAGATCGCCGCCCCCGCCGAGAGCGTGATGAGCGAGTTCGTGAGGTCGTCGTAGCGCATCTCCGTGACCACGCCGCCCGGCGCCAGGTTGAACGTGCCCGTCCCCGCGATATCCAGAAGCGGGTGCTGCGCGTTCGACGCGTCCAGATAGTAGAAGTACGTTCCGATCTGCATGTAGATGATACCGTCGCCGCGGGCCGCCAGCGCCTGCGGCGCTGACGCTGGCGTGGCCAGCTGCGTCACCACTCCGTCCGCGCTCACCCCCAGAAGCAGCGAATCCGGATGCGCAAACACCAGCAAGTCCCGGAACGGGTCGTAGGCGAGCGCGGTCCACAGCGTCGTGCTCGACGCGTAGAGCAGCGTGCTCACGCCGCTCAACGGCTCGATGCGGACGATGCCGTAGAGCGATCCGCCGCCCGGCGCCGGCAAGGCGTGGCTGAGCAGGTAGAGATCGCCAGGCTGGAATGAGGTCGCAGCAGCCGGCAGCGCCGCCCATCCCAGCGCGGCGGCAGCCGTAAGCGTGACCACGAGAGCGACTGCGGGTCGAACGAAGAAGCTTCGCATTTGGCCCTCCACAATGGCCCCATTTGGGGCCCGGGTGTCCGTGGCTGTCGCAGAGATTATAGCAGATCGCGGAAGAAAGAACCTTTCTCCCCCGGGGCGGCCCTTCTACCGGAAGTAATCCGGCTCGTTGCCCGGCCGCCACTTGATGTTGCAGCCGATGCTCGCCGTCTGCTTCGGGTTGACGGGTTTGTCGGCGAGGAGTGCGTGGATGGCGGCGCGGACGTCCTTGCCGGTCACGGGGGTGTCTTTGCTGGGGCGGCTGTCGTCGAGCTGGCCGCGGTAGGCGAGGCGGCGCTTTGCGTCGAAGATGAAGAAGTCGGGGGTGCAGGCGGCGCGGTAGGCCTTGGCGACCTCTTGGGTGTCGTCGAAGAGGAAGGGGAAGGTCCAGCCCATCTCTTCGGCAAGCTCCTTCATGTGCTCGGGGCCGTCCTGTGGGTACTTCTCGAGATCATTGGCGTTGATGGCGACGAAGGCCACGTCCTTCTCGGCAAACTCGCGCGCGAGTTGGGTGATGCCGCCGCGCACGTGGATGACGAAGGGGCAGTGGTTGCAGATGAACATCACGACGAGCACCTTGGTGCGGAAATCCTGGAGCGACGTCTGCTCTCCGCTCACGGCGTCGGTCAGTTTGAAGTCGGGGGCCGGGGTCCCGAGTTTGAGCATGGTGGAAGGAGTGTTGACCATATGCGCTCGCTTTCGTGTCTTGGTGTTTGCGTCTTACTCTCCGATGATCTTGACGAGGACGCGCTTGCGTCTGCGTCCGTCGAACTCCCCATAGAAGATCTGCTCCCAGGGGCCGAAGTCGAGCTGCCCTTCGGTCACGGCGACCACCACCTCGCGCCCCATCACCTGGCGCTTGAGGTGGGCGTCGGCGTTGTCCTCGCCGGTCAGATTGTGGCGGTAGCGGCTGGTGGGCTCGTGGGGCGCGAGGCCCTCGAGCCACGCTTCGTAGTCGGCGTGGAGGCCGCTCTCGTTGTCGTTGATGAAAACGGACGCGGTGATGTGCATGGCGTTGACGAGCAAGAGGCCTTCCTGCACTTCGCTCTGGCGCAGGGCTTCCTCGACCTGCGGCGTAATGTTGATAAACGCGCGCCGCGCGGGCACCTCGAACCAGAGCTCGCGCCGGAAGCTCTTCACCGGGTCTTCTCCTGGGTCTTCATCTCGGGCAGCGTGGTGGACTGGTAGGCCACGCAGCGCCAGTCGGCGTCGATGCGTGCGTACACGACGGTGATGCGGTTGCGCGCGGTTATGGGCCGTCCGTCGGACTCGAGCGAGATGGTCTGGCGGCCGGTGGCCACGGCGGCGCCGTCGTACACGCGCCACGCGATGTCGTGGGTCTCGAACGAGAGGTAGCGTACCAGACCCGACTCGAGCAGCTGTAGCAGCTGATCGCGCGTCTGCACGAGGCCGGTGGAGTGGGCGTAGGTCATGTCCTCGGCCATGATCTGGGCGAGCGCCTTCACGTCGGCGGCGCGCATGGCTTCGAGGCGGCGCGCTTCGAGGGCCTGGAGCTGGGCGCGCGCGTCGCTCTCCTGCGCCGCGACCGGTCCGGAGAGGACCGCCGCGCACAGCGCGGCGCCCACAAGGAGAAAGCGCGCCAGAGATCGCAGGCTCACTGCTCGCATGGCGACGATGGTAGCACGCCCCCGCGCGGCGGTCGCGGGCTTTCTACGGCGGCGCGCGGGAACGCCGCAAACGGGCCCGGCGCGCGCGCTAGCGCGCTAGGCTGTCGTCCGACCTGGCGCCCGCGGGCATCTCCAGGAGCGTGGCGTCGAACGGCCTGGTGAACGACCAGTTGAAGATCCGGCACTGGGCGTAGATGGTCTCGTCGAGCTGGTAGATGGTGAACCGCGTGGGCACGACGAGGCCGCTCACCGTCGTCCACTCTTCGAACAGGAGCACATGCTCGGGCGTATGTGCCTCGCCCTGGGGAACGAGACCGGGATAGGTGACGACGTACGCGCATCCGTGCAGGCGATGGGTGTCGGGGTGGATGTAGAGCACGTAGTAGTCGTCGGGCGTATCACCCACGCCGGGCGCGAAGGTCATACGGATGGCAATGTACGACGTGGGGTCGTCCCAGAGCTGCTTGCGCTCGGGTTCGTGGAGGATGACGCCGGGGTCGTGGACGACCCACGGCAAATTGAGGAAGTAATAATTGAGCAGGGCGAAAAAGCGCGGGGGGCCGCCCTGCCACTCCAGGCTCCAGCAGCGCTCGCCGTCCCAGGCGATGCGGGCGGGGAGGTTGGGATACGCGAGGTGCGCGCGGCGCGGGCCCTGCTCGACGATCACGTTGGACACCATGGCCTCGCTCGCGCCGGGCTGGGTCCACGAATCGCTGAAGGCCACGCTGGGCGCCTTGGCCCAGCGCTCGAGACCGCCGTGTGCCTCGGTCATCTTCTCCGCAATGCGCCTGGCCTCGTCGCTGGCCTGTGCGGCCGCGGCGACGGTGAACGCCGCCGTCAGCGCCGCGCCGAGGGCGAGCGCTCGAATTCCTGTAGTCATCCCGTGCCTCCTTGGGGTTGGTCCGATGCATCCGGCGCCCCGCGCACGATGGCGACCGACGCCGAGGTGCCGATGCGCGTGGCCCCCGCCGCGAGCATGGCGCACGCGCTCTCGTAGTCGTGAATCCCGCCCGCCGCTTTCACCCCGAGCCGTTCGCCCACACATTCGCGCATGCGGCGCACCGCCTCCACGGTGGCGCCGCCCGGGCCGAAGCCGGTCGCCGTCTTGACGAACTGGGCGCCGGCGCGCTCGACGATGGCGCACGCGGCGGCGATCTCGTCGGTGGTGAGCGCGCCGGTCTCGAGGATCACCTTGACGAGCGCACCGCTCACGCGGCGCGCCCGCTCGACCACGCCGGCGATGTCGGCCAAGACGAGATCGTGCCGGCCGTCCTTGAAGTCGCCGAGGTGCATCACCATGTCGATCTCGCGCGCGCCCGCCGCCAGCACCGCTTCCGCCTCGGCCGCTTTGGTGGCGGGGAGCGCGTTGCCGTGCGGGAAGCCGACCACACCGCCGACGCGCACTGGGCTTCCGTCCAGCCGCGCCGCGGCCAGCGCCACGCGCGCCGGCGCCACGCACACGGCGTGGAAACCCCAGGTCAGCGCCTCCTCGCAGAGCCGCTCGACGTCGGCCGCGGTCGCGCCCGGCGACAAGCAGGTGTGGTCGATGCGCGCGGCAAGGGCACTGGCCGTCCACATGGGCGCTTTCATTCCTGCAGTCGGCGTTTCGACATGTCGGTTTGGCTCCTCGGACCGGGGATCTACGATTCCGGTGAAGTATAGTGCAGAGGGGGCTCCACCGGCACACGACGTTGAGCTAGCATCGTCAGAAGTGGGTCCAAGGATCAAGTTCTCCGTTGATTGTACGCGATGGCGGCGCGTTGCGACGCCCCCGAGTGACGCCGCTTGCGCCCGCGTTGACAGCGTGTCTTCTTAGAATGTACATTAATCGAACACACGCAACGATCCCCGCCCACCCGCCGTAGGGTGACCCAGAACCGAGACTGCCGGATCGTCGTCCCGAACCCGCCGGTTTGCCGGCGCAACCGAAAGACCCGATTGCCATGAAACGTTTCCTTCTGCCGGCCGCGGTATTGCTCGCGGCAGCGACACCGAACCCGACCCTCGCCCAGGGTATGCCGCCGACGCTGGTCGAGACCGACGCCGTGCGCAAGCTCGAGTTTCACGATCAGATCACCCTGGTGGGCCGCACGGAGGCGCGCGCGGCCAGCCAGATCGTCGCCGAGGTGGCGGGCAAGGTGCTGCGCGTCGACGCGTTGGAGGGCGTCTGGATCCGCCGCGGCGAAGCGCTGGTCACCATCGACTCGCGCCGCCTGCAGTACGTGCTCGACGCCAAGCGCGCCCAGGTCAACCAGGTCAAGGCAGCCGCCGACCTGGCCGAGAAGAACCTCGCGCGCACCGAGGACCTGCAGCGCCGCGCACTCGCCTCCGACGGCGACCTCGACCGCGAACTGGCCGAGTGGCAGCGCACGCAGGAGCTCTACCAGCAGCTCCTCGCCGAGCAGAAGCAGCTCGCGCTCGACCTGGCCAACTGCACCATCCGCGCGCCCTTCGACGGCTACACGGCGCGCAAGCTCGTCGACGTGGGCGAGGGCGTGAGCGCGGGTGCGGCGGTCTACGAGATCGTCGATCTGGAGATGATCAAGGTGACCGTCGACCTGCCCGAGCGCTACTTCGGCCAGGTGACGCTGGGCGGAGAGGTGGCCATCATCGTGTCTGGCGGCGGCGATCCGGTCACCGGGACGGTGACGGGCATCGTCCCCAACGCCAACGAAGACACGCACACGTTTCCCGTGATTATCGCCGTCGACAACCGCACGCACGCGCTCGGCGGCGGCATGCTGGTGCGCGGCACACTCTCGCTCTCCGAGGTGTTCTCCAGCCTGGCCGTGAACAAGGATGCGATCGTGCGCCAGGGTGCGCGCACCATGGTCTATACCATCGCCGACGGCAAGGCGGCGCCGGTGCCGGTGATCACCGGCTCCACCTCCGGCAACATGATAGCGGTGCGCGGCGAGGGACTCGCCGAGGGCATGCCCGTGGTCGTGCGCGGCAACGAGCGCATCTTCCCCGGCAGCGCGGTGCGCACCGCCGAGCCGGCGGCACAGCCGCAGGGCGAGGCGGGCGCAGAGAAAGCGGTCGAAGGCGGCGCGACGGAGGAGGAGCGGTCGTGAGCCTGACCACCGCGTCGATTCGCTTTCCGGTGACGGTCGCCGTGGGCGTGATCCTGGCCGCGCTGGGCGGCATCGTGGCGCTCACGCGCGTGCCCATCCAGCTCACGCCGACCGTCCAGCGCCCCGTGGTCAACGTCACCACCGTGTGGACAGGCGCGTCTCCCGAGGAGATCGAGAAGGAGATCGTCCAGAAGCAGGAGAAGTACCTCAAGTCCGTCGAGGGCGTGCTCGAGATGTCGAGCCAATCGCGGGACGGCTACGGCTCCATCTCCCTCGAGTTCGACATCGGCACCGATCTCACCGAAGCGCTGGTCAAGGTGACCAACAAGCTCAACGAGGTGCCCTTCTATCCCGATAACGCCGACCAGCCCATCATATCCACCTCCAGCCCTTTCGACCGAGCCATCGCGTGGTTCGTGGTGACGGCCGCCGACTCGTCGGTGTACGTGCCGCACATGCAAACGATGATCGAGGACATGGTGCAGCCCCGCTTCGAGCGCGTCGAGGGCGTGGCGGCGGTGAACGTGTTCGGCGGGCTCGAGCACGAGCTGCACGTCACCTTCGACCCCGAGTTCCTCGCCTCCACGGGCATCACCATCCCCGAGCTGCGCGCCGCGCTGCAGAACGAAAACCGCGACATTTCGGGGGGCGACTTCGGCGAGGGCAAGCGGCGCTGGATCGTGCGTACGACGTCGCGCTTCGAGTCTCCCGAAGACGTGGAGCAGACCATCATTACCGTGCGCGGCGGCGTGCCCATCTACGTGGCCGACGTGGCGGAGGTCTCCGTCACCTACCAGAAGCCGTTCGCCCTGGTGCGCCACTTCGGGCGGCCGGCCATCGCCTTCAACGCCCAGGCGCGCCTCGGCGCCAACTCGCTCGAGGTGATCGACGGCCTGCTGGCGCAGCTCGACGTGGTGAACCGCGAGATTCTGGAGCCGCGCGGCATGCGCGTGGAGAACGTCTATCGCGAGTCTGTCTACATCGACAGCGCCATCAACCGCGTATTCACCAACATGTACATCGGCGCCGTCTTGGCCACGCTGACGCTGTTCTTCTTCCTGCGCTCGGTCTCCTCGGTGCTCGTCATCGCCACGGCGATCCCCATCTCGGCGGTAACCGCCTTTCTGGTGATGTTCATCTTCGGCCGCACCATCAACGTGGTCTCGCTGGCGGGGATGGCGTTCGCCGTGGGCATGCTGGTGGACAACTCGATCGTGGTGCTGGAAAACATCTACCGCCACCAGCAGATGGGTAAGTCCAAGTGGACCGCGGCGGTGGACGGGACCAGGGAGGTGTGGGGCGCGGTCTTCGCCTCCACTCTCACCACCGTGGCCGTCTTCCTGCCCATGATGTTCGTGCAGGAGCGCGCGGCGCTCCTCCTGCGCGACATCGCCATCGCCATCTCGGCGGCCATCGCGGTGTCGATGATCGTGGCCATCACCGTGATCCCGACGATGAGCGCGCGCGTCTTGAACATCTCGCGCATGCACAAGGGAGACGAGGGCTCGCAAACGTGGCTGGCGCGTTTGGCGAGTCGCATTGCGCATTTCGTCGACGTGATCAACAGGAGTGGCGCGCGGCGCTACGGCGTGATCGCCGGCCTGACCGCGGCCACGCTGATCCTCGCCGGTCTCCTGCTCCCGCCGCGCGAGTATCTGCCCAACGGCAACCAGAACTTCGTCTTCGGCTTCATGCTGCCCCCGCCGGGCTACAACCTCGACGAGGTGGTCGATATCGGCCGCGGCATCGAGGAGCAGCTGCGCCCCATGTGGGAGACGCCGGCGGAGCAGGCGCACGACATGCCGGGCGGCGGGATCGACAACTTCTTCTTCGTCGCTTTCCCCAACCAGGCCTTCATGGGCATGCGCTCGCGCAGCGCCGCTCGCGCGAGAGAGCTCGTTCCCGTGGCCAACGGCGCCATCTTCTCGGTGCCGGGGGCCATCGGCTTCGCCAACCAGTCCTCGATATTCGGGCGCGGCTTCGCGGGAACGCGCTCGGTGCGCATCGACATCGTCGGTGCCGAGCTGGAGCGGATCCTCGAGATCGCGCTACGCGTGTTCGGCCAGGTGGGAGAGGTGCTCCCGGGGTCGAGTTCGCGGCCCATTCCGGGACTCGACCTGGGCAACCCCGAGGTGCGCGTCGTTCCCGACCGGGCGCGCGCGGCGGACGTGGGCTTCAGCGCCGCGGACATCGGCGTGTCGGTCAACTCGCTCGTGGACGGCATGAAGGTGAGCGAGTACTTCCACAACGGGCGCGAGATCGACCTGCTCCTCAAGGGCGGTGACGCGTGGACGCAGTACACGCAGGACATCGCGCAGCTGCCGCTGGCCACGCCCTCGGGGCGCCTGGTGACCGTGGGCGACGTGGCCAACGTGAGCCTGCGCCAGGGGCCAGTGCAGATCAACCACAGCGAGCGGCAGCGCGCCGTCTCCATAGAGACCGTGCTGCCCGACGGCATCCCGCTGGCCGAGGCCATGGAACGCATCGAGCGCGAGATCGTGGCGCCGATGCGCGCCGAGGGAACCGTCGGCGGCGTCTATGACATCCGTATGGCCGGCGCCGCAGACGACCTGACGCGCTTCTGGCGGGCGTTCCGGCCCATGTTCTTGCTGGCCGTGGTGCTGACGTACCTGCTGCTGGCCGCGCTCTACCAGAGCTTCCTCTACCCCATCGTGATCCTCTTCACGGTCCCGCTCGCGCTCTTCGGCGGCGTGGTGGGGCTACGCGTAGTCATGCTCTTCGACGGGAGCCAACAGCTCGACATCCTCACGCTGCTGGGCTTCGTCATTCTGGTCGGCACCGTGATCAACAACTCGATTCTCATCGTCTACCAGGCGCTCGCGCTCATGCGCGACGAGGGCGCCGACGCGCGCACGGCGGTGAAGGAATCGGTGCGCGTGCGCGTGCGCCCCATCTTCATGTCCACGGGAACGTCGATCCTGGGCATGTTGCCGCTGGTGGTGCTGCCCGGGGCGGGCTCGGAGCTCTACCGCGGGCTGGGGGCGGTGGTCGTGGGCGGGCTGGCGTTCTCCACCGTGTTCACGCTGGTGCTCACGCCACTGGTGTTCGCCGCGACGCTGGAGCTGGTGGCGAAAGCGCGCGTCGCCCTGGGCCGCCGCGCCACGGAGCCGGTCAGAACGTCGGCTTGAAGACCATGAGCGCGAGCGAGGCTAGGGGCAGCAGCGTGGCCACGCCGCCCCAGCGGAACCAGCGCTTCACGAGCGCGTCGTAGGCCGCCGGCACCGGCTCGGCTCCGCTCGTCTCCTCCGCGACGGCCACCAGGCGGCGCTGCAGCGGTACCAGCACGCCCACCCAGACCACTCCCGCCACCACGAAGAGCCCCAGGGCGATGAAGATCCATGCCGCCTTGATCTTGAACCACTCGATGCCGATGATGCCGCCGTTCAAGAGCACGAGGAGCGCGCCCGGCGTGGTGAGGATCACGTCGGTGGCCACGATGCCGCGCGCGGCGAAGCGCCGGGCCTCGGGGCTGTCACTGCGCCGCGCCAGCGA
>JAOTVO010000246.1 GCA_029863355.1 Candidatus Krumholzibacteriia bacterium | reverse complement strand
CGAGCCGGCCTAGCGCAAACGCCATCGTAGAGGTTGAGCCTGCCACTCATAATGCACGATTTCTGGCCACTCCGTGGGGTGCGACGCTGAGCGGAAGCGGATCGCGCGTCGCCTGTGTCACCCCCCCTTCCACCCGGAATCGAAGAGGCCATACTCTAGCAGAAACGCTGGACGGCGCGCAAGACGGCGAGCGCGGCAGGCGCGCGCGGACCCTTCGGGGGAACGGGTGGGAGGGCGGCGCGCGGGCGACGGGCGGTGGGCGGCCCCGCTGCGGCGGCCCCGGGCGGATACCATAACTTCTTGCAAATGTGTCTATTGCGCCGTCGGGCCGGCGCCGGCGACGGGTGGGCGCGCGCATCGCACCTGTATAATGAGGGAAGTGTCATGTCGCTGGTTTACAATGAACGGCACCGCGTCGCGCACGCGCACTCACGCGTGGCCCGCGCCGACGCGCGCATGGCGGAGCGTGCACGCGGGTGCGTCACCGGCGCGCGTCACTCGGCAATTACGTCCTCGTGGTACGAATATTGCAATTTTACGCGCGGCGCGAATCGCGCGTTGCGGTTTGCAGGCGACGCACGCCCGCGCGGGTCCGCGCGAGCTGCAGGCACCGTCGCTGCCACCCGAATCAGCGGCGACACGTCGGCGGAGGCCGACGAGGAAAAGATCGTCGACCGACATTTTTTCTTGACAGCTTTAGCGGGGACGACAAAGATCGTCCTGACTGCCCTAACATCATTGCGCTGCATCACTTTGTAAGTGTTGGTTGGTAACCCTGAATGAGGTGGGCGGGTCGAGCCGAGGAGCGAATGCGACGAGGCGAGATCGGGTCACCCTTTCAAAAGGAAGGAACCACGATGGCAGCAAAGAGGAAGGCGAAAGCCAAGCGTAAACGCAAAGCCAAAGCCAAAACCAAGGGTAAGGCCAAGCGCAGACGCCGCAAGGCGAAAGCCAAAACCGCAACCAAGAAGGCCAAGACGAAAAGGCGCTAGCGGTAACCATTCCGTCGAGCGCAGCCTGGCCAGGCTTGCGGTTCGCACAGACGGGAGAAGGGAGGTCATCCTCCCTTCTCCCTTTTCTTGCCCGCGCCGGCGTGGCAGGGAGGGTATTGACATCGGGGTGGGTATCTCCTATACGTAAACCTTCCGCGATCCTCGCGGGGCCGACAACGCCCTGTCGCCATGTCGGTTAAGCATCCCTCGCCCGACGCAGGAGTCGCCCATGCACTACGTTCCCACGGCCATTTTCCTCACCAAGGGGGTGGGGCAGCATCGCGAGCACCTGACGAGCTACGAGCTCGCGCTACGCGACGCGGGCATCGCCCAGTTCAATCTGGTCAGCGTCTCGAGCATCTTCCCGCCCAAGTGCCGGCTGCTGTCGAAGCGCAAGGGATTGCCGATGCTCAGCCCGGGCGAGGTGGTCTACGCGGTCATGAGCCGCAGCGCGACCGACGAGGACCGGCGCCTGGCCGCGTGCTCGATCGGCGTCGCCATTCCGGCCAACCCCAACCGCTACGGCTACCTCTCCGAGCACCACGCCTACGGCCAGAACGAAAAGCGCGCCGGCGATTACGCCGAGGATCTCGCCGCCTCCATGCTGGCCTCCACGCTCGGCCTCGAGCTCGATCTGGACCGCGCGTGGAACGAACGCAAGCAGGAGTGGAAGATCGCCGGACACATCGTGAGCACGACCAACATAACGCAGACCGCACTGGGCAAGGAGGGTCTGTGGACCACGGTGGTCTCGGCGGGCGTGTTCTGCGCGTAGGCTGCCGGGAGGGACGCCCGTGAGTGAAGCGCCAGGGTTCCTCGAGGACAAGCTCGACCCGGGCCCGCAGGCTGCCGGCGAGAGCGCCTTCGTGCTCTCGCTCGTCCCCTACGAAGAGACCACGACCTACGGCAAGGGCACCGCGCGCGCGCCCGAGGCCATCGTGGAGGCTTCCGGCCACGTGGAGCTCTTCGACGAGACCATGCACATCGACGCGTCGCGCCACGGAGTGCGCACGCTGCGCCCCGCCATCGGCAACCTCGCCTCCATCACCGGCCACGCCCGCCAGAGCCGCCGCGACCACCCCGAGGCGCTGCTCGGCTTCCTGGGCGGCGAGCATTCGGTGACCCCCGCGCTGATCGAGGGCGTGGCGGACGAGAGACCGCTGGGCATCGTCTGGATCGACGCCCACGCCGACCTGCGCGCGGCCTACCACGGCCGCCCCGACAACCACGCCTGCGCCGCGCGCAACAGCGTGCGTTTCGGTCCCATCGTGCAGATCGGGGTGCGCGCGCTGGCCGAGGAGGAGTGGGACTTCCTGCGCACGAACGACGGCGTGTCGGTGCACGCGCGCTGGGGCGACGAGGCGCGCGCCAAGCTCATGGAGCTGCCCGAACGCGTGTACCTCTCCATCGACTTCGACGGATTCGCCCCCGAGGTGATCCGCGCCGTGGGCACGCCCGAGCCGGGGGGTCTCTACTGGGACGACGTGATGGAGATCCTGGACGCGGTCTTCGCGCACAAGCGGGTGATCGCCTTCGACGCCGTCGAGCTGTGCCCGTCGCCGAGCGACATCGCGTCCTCGTTCATCGCCGCGCGCCTGGTCTACAAGGTGATGACCTACCACGCGTGCTATCGCCTCGAGCGCCGGGCGGGCGCCTGAGGGCCGGGGCCGCCACGGCTCCGGCGAGGCCGGGCGGCCGCCGCATCTAATTATTGGATAAGGAGTTGCGGTTGAATCCGGAGCGGAGGGGCGAAACGCCGATTTTGCGCATTTGGTGACAAAGTCACATTGTAGAATGTGACCAAAACGGCGATAATAGCCTTTGAAGCCAGGGGTTCTCAGAACTCGGGAGGCAACCCACTGACTCGCTCCCCCCTCCCCGTTCTTCCCCCTGGCTTCTTCTTTTCTACTCGCTGTCCGGCGGAGGGCTCGTCCGGCTCTTCGTCGAGCGGGTCGATCGGCTGGTCGTTGAAGCGCTGGTTGTCGAGCTGGAGGGCGGGCCCGCCGACCGGCGGCTGCGCACGATATAGTAGAGACCCACGGCGATCACGATGATGGGGACGATCGTGTGCTGGAGAATGCCGAGGGAGAGCAGGAGCCACACCACGCCCACGCCCACCAGGGCGAGCCCCATGCGCGGCGAGCCCTTGATGCCCTCCACGCCCTGGGCGCTCTTGATGTCCTCGCGGAGGTTCTCCTTGCCCTTGTCGAACGCCTCCTCGACGCGCTTCACACCGTCCGAGACCGCGTCGGTGAACCTCTGCGCGTAGCGGTCCATCCTGGCCTCGTAATCTTTCTGTTCCATGATGCTCCTTTCCGTCCGCCGCGGGTTCGCGGCGCGCCCTTTTTTGGGCGCGGGCGCGCGACACCGCCGGCGTCTCCAGAGAGCATGACATACGCGGCGCGGGCTGTCTAGTTGCGCACGCTTCCGAGCCGTCGCGACGCGATGAGCAGCACCACGACGGTGCTGACCAGGAGGGCGGTGGCCAGCGCGAGGAAGACGTAGACCGTCTCCAGCGCGAAGGCGCGCTTGACGGGGCCGATCATGTAGACCGCGCTCGCGCCCACGCCGAAGTTCAGAACGAACTTCACCGCGTAGCTCGTGCTGCGCCATCGGTGCGGCGTGAGCGCCGCGATCAGGCTGTTCTCGATGGGCTGCATGCCCAGGCTGAAGAACGCGTAGAGGCCCGCGCTCACCGCCAGGGCGGCGTCCGAGACGAAGGCCATGGCCAGGATGAAGGGCAGGCTCATGCCGTGGAAGAGCACGTACGCGCGGCGCAGGTCCATGCGGTCGGCGATGCGGCCGCCGGCGAGCTGGCCGAAGATGCCCGTGAGCAGCACCAGCGACGAGAGCACCGTCGCCGCCAGCGTGGTGCGTCCTTGCGGCTTGAGAAACGACAGCCTCGCGATGAGGTCGCTGAAGAAGGTGGTTTTGAGCTCCAGGTAGGCCGGCAAGAGGATCATGTTGCCCCGGTAGGCGATGCCCGCGAAGACCAGTGCCACGCACACGATCACGAAGTAGCGTGCGCGCTCCGGCCCGCCCGTCTCCGCGCGCCGCGCCTCCGGCGCGGCGTGCTCGTCGACGCGCACCAGGGAGAAGAGCGCGCCCGTCGCGAGCCCCAGCGCGCCCAGCGCGACGAAGGCCCAGCGCCAGCCCACGGCCCAGGTGAGGATCCCCGTCACCAGCGGCGCGCTGGCGATGCCCAGGTTGCCGAAAACCCCGTTCACGCCCAGCGCGTGGCCGCGCTGGCGAACCGTGCGCGAGATGAGCGCCAGGCCCGCCGGGTGGTAGACGCTCGCCCCCACGCCGACCAGCGCCAGGGAGGCCGCCATCACGTGCGGCCG
>JAOTVO010000245.1 GCA_029863355.1 Candidatus Krumholzibacteriia bacterium | reverse complement strand
TACGAGGTCTGCCGCGACTGCAACGGCATCCACCTGGACCGCGAGGAGCTGGCCCTGGCCGCCAAGCACGTCGACCCCGCCCAACTGGTCAAGGCCGTGCTGGCCCGGTCGAAGAAGCCGAAGACGAAGGCTTGACGCAGCCTCCTGCCTTGCGCGCCGCTGCCGGGGCTCGTATCCTTGGCCTACGTTCAAACGTCCCCGCACGACTTTACAGAGGAGGTGTGGCCATGTGGCGTTCGACGACTCCCGCGGCCCTGTTGATTCTCCCGTTCGTTGCGAGCGCCCTCTTCGCCGGCCCCCAGGCCGGTCCGAAGACGACGTCGCCCCCGCGCGACACGACGGCGGTCGCCGATACGGCGGCGGCGCCGGCCAAGAAGCCGGTGAAGCCGGCCGAGAAGCCCGCGCCCGCCAAGAAGCCGGCGACGCCCCCGCCGGCGAAAAAGCCGGCGCCACCCGCGCCGGCGAAAGAGCCGGCGCCACCCGCGCCGGAGAAGAAGCCGGCGCCGCCCCCGGCTCCGGCCGCCGCGTCCGACGCCATCAAGCGCGCCGTGTTCACCACCGGCGTGGTGGATCGCGAGCCGGTCGACCAGCTCGATTCGCTCAGCACGAGCGCCGACAGCGTCTACTTCTTCACGGAAGTGGTCGGCATGGAGGGCGAGCAGGTGACGCACCGGTGGCTGCGCGACGGCGAGACGATGGTGGAGGTGACGATCGACGTCGGCGGACCGCGCTGGCGCGTCTACTCGAAGAAGACGTTCCTGCTCGAGTGGACGGGCACCTGGACGGTCGAGGTCCTCGACGGCGAGGGCAGGAAGCTGGTCGAGAAGCGCCTCGTTTATTACGCGGAGCGGTAGTCCTCGGGGGTTAGTGATCCTCGCTCGCCCGTTCGCCGGCCAGGTGCGCGACGAACGCCTCCGCGAGCGCCTCGTGCCCGTGCGGGGTGTAGTGGTCGTAGTGCACCTCGAGCCCGCCGTCCATGCGCGCGACGAGCTGTGGCGTGGGATCGATGAGCGCGATGCCGCGCTCGGCGCAGAAGCGGCGCAGCCACGGCGCCCACGAGTCCTCCTCATCCGGCGGCGCGCGCCACTCGCCCCAGCGCGCGTAGAGGACCGCGAAGCGGCGTCCCTCCGCGGTCACCTCGCGCATCCACCGCTCCATGACGCGTCCCTGCAGTGCCTGCGCCTGGGCGAGCAGCGAGTCGGACGGCCAGGTGGACGGCGCCGTGCACCGAGGCGGGCGAAGCGCCTCGCCGAGCTGTGCCCGGGGGACGCGCGCGCGCAGCCCGTGTTGCTTGAGGAGCTTCAGGCGTTGGTCGATCGTGCTCAGGACCAGCGAGCGGGCCTTGAGGGCCTGCCACGGGCGGTAGAGTCCCTGCGAGCGCTTTTCGTAGTAGGCGCGCGTCGTGTAGTCCACGCGGAACGAGTCGCCCTCGAGCGCGGCGTACGGGAACACGTTCGCCCGGCGCGCCTCCCAGAGCTGGTCGCCGGGGTCGTTCTCGCAGAACACGTAGACGACACGGTCGAGGTCGAAGGCCGCCATGCGCTGGCTGCAGTCGAGGTACGACTGCACGGTGCCGCGGGCGCCGATGCCGAAGGCCAGCACCTCCACGCGCGCGCCGAGCTGGCGCTGGATCCTCCGGAAGAACGTCTCCTCGAGCGGCACCTGCCGCGCCGCCACGTAGGAATCGCCGAAGAAACCGATGCGGACCGTGCCCTCGGGTTTTTCCCGTGCGTGGTCGACGTCGAGGTAGCCCCAGCGATTGACGCGACGCTCGACGAAGTCCCCGCGCGGGCCCCGGTAGAGCACGCGCGATCCGGGGTAGAGGGTGCCGCCGGTCAGGGGGTCGTATGCGTAGCTGTGGTAGGTGATCCCGGGCAGACGCGCGGCGCGCAGGATCGCCTCGCCCAGCGCAAGCGCGAGCGCGCACGCCAGCACCAGCGTGAGCAGCCGGAGAGTCACCGTTCGCTTGTGCACGGCGCCATGATGTCACAACGCGCGCGCGCGAACAACCGCGTCTCGTTGACGCTGCGCTCGCGGTGCTGCTAGACTGCGCGCATGGTGGCCCCCCGCGGACGCTGAGATCGGATCAGCCCCCGCGCTGCCGCACGAGCATGAGCAACACGATTTGGATCAGGCTCAGCAGCGTGCCGAAGGGCAGATACCAGAGCCCCGCGACGGCGCAGGCCAGCATCGCCCACCAGGACCACGAGGCGCCCCAGGCAAAGGCGGCGATGGCCACCAGCCACGCCCCCCCGACGGCGACGTGGATCCCCTTCATCAGGGTCGAGCGCGGATCGATGCCGACCGCCGTGACCAGTTTCGACCACGGACCCAGCTCTCCCGCGTGGCGTCCCGAGCGCGGCGTGACGTAGTCGCCCGCGACGAACGCGCGCGCGCCGTCGAAGGCGAGCCATCCGCCTTCGAGCAGCGCCAGCACAATGACGACCCATCCGATCTTCGGCATCGTACATCCTCCTATGTCACGACGCGTCCGGTGGATCCAGCGGGCGCACCCAGCGCGCGCGCGGGAGCCGTCGGTAGCCCGCGCGTTCGTAGAGGCGCTCGGCACGCGCGTGTTCGGCGTCTACCTCCAGGTCCATCGCCGCGCAGCCCAGACGGTGCGCGCGCTCCATGACCGCGTGCAGGAGCTCCGTGCCCACCCCCTGCATGCGGTATTCGGGCTCCACGTAGAGTTCGTCGAGCCACGCCGAGCGCCCCCCGTGCTCCAGCGACCAGATCATCGACACGTAGGCCACGCCCACGACACCCGTGGGCGTGCGCGCGACCTGAAGAAAGCCCAGCGCCGGCTCGTCCAGCACGGCGTCGACCGCGCGGGCCAGCCGCGCGATGCCCACGCGGGCGCCGTGCGCGTCGAGGTGCGCCTGCAGCAGGTCGAGAATGTCCTGGCGGTCGCCGTGGTCAGCGGGCGCAAAAGCGATTTCCTTCACCGGTCCCTCCCGGGGCTTCTGTAGACGCTGTCGTTAACTCCGTGCCCCCCGCTTGCTATAATATCATCTGCCGTCGGCACCTCGCGGGTTTCCCGGCGTCACGGTTCCTGAGTACGATACTGGGTGCGAGTCTTCAGGAGGATACCTTTCGATGCGTTTGCGATTCTCGTGGCTCTCTCTGGCGCTCCTCGCGTGGTGCGGTGCGCTCTCCTCTCCGGCGCTGGGGGCGTCGGCGTTTCGCGTCTCGGACCTGGACTTTCGCGATCCTCACTTTCTAGTCGAAATACTCCCAACCATATGTGGGGAAGTCACCGGCACCGTCAACGATGAGCTGCAAGCCGCCATCACGACGGACACCGACAGCGACGGCCTTCTCGATCTGAGTCTCCTCATCATCTTCGACACCCTCGACCCCACCGCGCCGGCCGGGACGCTGACGCTGGAGGAGGCCATCTGTTCGGCCCCCATGCTGGGAACCAACTGCGGGCCGGACCCCCTCGTCGTGCCCGTGCTAGTGGCTTACCAGAACCAGCCGGCCGGCACCTGCCTGGCGCCGCTTCCCGGGACGACGCGGCCGTACGTACCCGCCGTGACCACTCCCGGCTCACCGTGCTTCGTCACCGACGAGACCGATGTCAGCCTCGAGTTCCTCGACATCTCGCTGCCGCTCACGAAGGTCCGCGTGGCCGGAACCTACGTGGGCGACCCCCCCACCGCGATTATCGACGGATTGATGCGCGGCTTCGTCAGCGAATCCGTGGCCTCGGGCATCTTCTTTCCTCCGAGCGTGCCCATCGTCGGGGGTCAACCCCTCGCCGCCGTCCTGCCGGGTGGATCCGGCAACTGCGCCGGCTACTCCGACATGGACACCGACGGCAGCACGCCAGGCTGGTGGTTCTACTTCAACTTCACGGCCGACGCGGTCCCCTACACGCTCCCGGTCGAGGCCAACACGTGGGGGGCGATCAAGGCGCTCTATCGGTAGTCGATCGGTGTTCGACGGCCACGCCGGCGAGTTTTCGCGCCCGCTCGTCTTTGTTCGGGATGCGAATCCTCATCGGTGTCTCCTCTTTCGATCAGCAATGCCTTTGATTCCAGCAGCGCGCGGACGACCTTGGCGCGCCCGCGCTTGAGCAGGCGCTGGACGGTCCCGCGCGATACGCCCATCCGCAGCCCCGCTTCGTGCTGGCTCGCCCCTTCCACATCGCACAGTCGCATGGTCTCGAGTTCACTGAGCTCCAGGCGAATCGTCTCGAGCTCGCTCATGGGGATGCTCCTCGGCTTGTAGACTCGATCGCCTGCAAACGCTCGACACAGACGTCTCTTGGGTGGTCGCGGCATTCGCTCTCCGTCTTCGAGCCTGGGTGACCCCCGGTCTACTTCTCCCCGGACGTTCTGCCCAGGGCC
>JAOTVO010000244.1 GCA_029863355.1 Candidatus Krumholzibacteriia bacterium | reverse complement strand
ACGGGCACGTTAATGATCTTGTCGGCCTCCACTACCTCGCGGTGCACCGGCCACTCGCGCAGCTTCTCGCCCTCGAGGTCCATGGGCGCGAAGTTGCGGTCCTCCACGAAGGAGACCTGGGCGCCCGCGGCGCGCGCCGCGTCGGCGATACCACTGCGCACGTAGCAGCGGCGGTCGGTGTTGCAGCTGTTGTCGAACACGCGCACGGTCTTCGCACCCGCTTCGTAGGCCAGCCGAATCACCGTGGCGACGACGGCGGGGTTGGTGTTGGCCGCCAGCTCCGGCGCGCGGTCCCACGAGATGTTGGGTTTGACCACCACCACGTCACCCCGGGACACAAAGCGCGACATGCCACCGAGGGCGGCGATCGCCTCGCTGGTGTTGCGTGCGGGATCAGCGCCGGTGACCGCCGCGAGCGCGGGTGGCGCCTCGCTGGCAAAGGCGAGAAGATCGGCGGGATCGAGGGTGCGCGCGCCGATCGCTCCCGCGGCGAGCGCCCTCAGGAAGTGTCTTCGGTCCATGGTGCGTACCCCCAATCGCTCGGATGGCGCCGGCGGGCCACGATGCCCTGCTCGACGGGCGTCGTTGTTCAGAAGGATTCTAGGCGGACACGCCGGACCCCTCAAGCAGTATCGCGTGGCGCCGGAGGTGGTGAAATGCTCTCGATCAGGCGCGCGTAGCGGGGGTCGCTGCGCACGGCGTTGAGGTCGGGGTCGTTCTCGAGCCAGCGGCGGTTCGAGAAGCCGTGCTCGACGGCCTTCTCGAGACACTGGAAGCCGCGCTCGGTCTCGCCCATGAGGCAGAAGAGGCACGCGGCATTGTAGAGGGCGGCGGGATCGGTGGGCGTGAGCTTCATGGCCTGCTCGTTCCATTGGAGGGCGGTGGTGCGGTCGCCGAGCTCGAAGTGCGCGTGCGCGCCCAGGTACCAGGCGCGCGCCTCCTCGGGGTGCAGCTCGACGTGCTTCTGGGCGAGGGCCAGGCCCCTGCGGAAGGCGCGGTGCATGTCCTCGACGCGATCGAGCCCGCGGTAGGTGTCGCCGGCGAGAATGGGCGCCTGGTAGTCCTCGGGGCGCACGTCCCCGGCCTTCTCGAACATCTCGGCTGCCTTGCGCAGGTCGCCCTGCGCGCGGCAGGCGCGCGCCCAGAAGTAGTACGCCTCGTAGAGCTTGGGCGAGCGCTCGATGGCGGCCTGGAACTCGGTCTCGGCGTCCTCGTAGCGCCCGTCGAGCGAAGCGGCCAGACCGTGGGAGGCGTGCGCCTGCGCCAGCTCGGGGTCGATCTCGAGCGCCTTGCGGCTGGCGGTGAGGGCGTTCTCCACGTGGGAGTGGTGCTGGTCGTAGAAGGAGTGGATCATCGAATAGGAGTCGGCCAGGCCGCAGAAGGCGAGTGCGTAGTTGGGGTCGCGGATGATGGCGCTGGTGAACATGTTGCGCGCGTACTCGAGCTCTTTGCGGGTCATCTGGTGGTAGTGGTGCAGGCCGCGGACGTAGAAGTCGTAGGCGTGGACGTCCGCTGTGGGCACCTTGCCTATGTGGCGCGCCTCGCTCTCGGTGAGCCGCACGCGCAGCGCCTGCACCACGCTGCGCGCGATCTCGTCCTGTATGGCGAAGACATCCTCGAGGTCGCGGTCGAAGCGCTCGGACCACAGGTGGTAGCCGTCGCTGGTGTTGATGAGCTGGACGGTGATGCGGAGCCGCTCTCCTGCCTTCTGCACGCTGCCCTCGAGCAGGGAATCGACGCCGAGCCGGCGCCCGATGTCGCGCACGTCCTGGTCGCCATCGCGGAACGCGAAGGACGATGTGCGCGCGGCCACGCGCAGGCCTTCCACGCAGGTCAAGCTGTTGATGATCTCCTCGGCGATGCCGTCGCAGAAGTACTGCTGGTTGCGATCGGCGCTCATGTTGGCGAAGGGGAGCACGGCCACGGACGGCTCGGTGCGCACGCCGTTGTCGATCGCGGTGCGCGCGCGGCGCAGGTCCGCGATCATCTCCTCGGCGTTCTGGTAGCGCGCGCCGGGCTTCTTCTGCAGGGCCTTGGCGACGATTCCCTCCACGGCCGGGGGCACGGGGCGCCCGTCGCCCCTCAGGCGGGGCGGCTCCTTGTTCACGATCTGGTAGATCACGGCGGAGTCGTGGTCGCCGTCGAAGGGGAGCCGGCCGGCGATCATCTCGTAGAGGCAGACGCCGAGCGACCAGAGGTCGGTACGGTGGTCCACGTCCTCGCCGCCGGCCTGCTCGGGCGACATGTAGGCGACCGTTCCGATGGTCCGCCGCTCGCCGGTCTGCGTGATGCTGCCGGTGAGCTTGACGATGCCAAAGTCGAGGATGCTCACGCGGCCCTTCTCGCCGATCATGATATTGGCGCTCTTGATGTCGCGGTGGACAATGTTGTGGTCGTGCGCGGCTTGCAGTCCGTGAGCCGCCTGGATGGCGACGTTGATAGCCGCGGTGACGTCGAACGGCCCCTCCGCGACGGTATCCTTGAGCGTGCGCCCGGGAATGTAGGCCATGGAGATGTACCAGACGCCGTCGAGCTCGCCCACGTCGTAGACGGTGCAGATGTTGGGGTGGTGGAGCGCTGCCGCCGCCCGCGCCTCGCGGACGAAGCGCTCCCGGTGGTTCTGCGTGACGGTGCGGTCGGGGGGGAGCACCTTGAGGGCGATGTCGCGGCGCAGCTTGGTGTCGTGCGCGCGGTAGACAACCGCCATGTTGCCGCCGAGTTCCTCCAGAATCTGGTACGGGCCCAGTAGCTTACCGATCACGCGCGCCTCCCGCGAGTCCGCTCACCAATGTAATATACGACTTGGATCGCCATCAGTTTCTGGAATCGCGCGCCCGGCGATCGACCGGCTCGGCCGCTCGGCGCGCGGGCGTTCCGGGGCCGGGCATACGCGATAACCTATTGTAGATAAACTGTTTACAGAGAATGCCGTGCGAGTCGCGGGCGCCATTGACGCCGCCCGCGGGCCGCCCCCGGGCCCTGGGCAAGGCCGACTTTGGCATATCCTCCCCCGCTTCCGTGGGCGTATATTCGAAGCCATCCGGCCCTTACGGGCCGACGGAGGCTCCAAGACCCGTGGCCGACAAGCTGCTTTTCAGTGTGGCCGGCGCGCGTGGCATCGTCGGCCGGACCATCGACGCGGACGTGGTCACGCGTCTCACGGCGGCTTTCTGCGCCGTGCTGCCGGAGGGACCGCTGGTGCTGGGTCGAGACACGCGCCCGTCGGGCCGCGCCTTCGCGCTCTCGGCGGCCGGGGCGATCACGGCGTCCGGGCGCGACTGCATCGACGTCGGCGTGGCGGCCACGCCGACGGTGGAGATGGTCACCGACCGCAGCGAAGCGGTGGGCGGCGTCATCGTCACGGCGAGCCACAATCCGGTGGAGTGGAACGCGCTCAAGCTGCTCGACCACCGCGGCATCTTCATCGACGCGGCGCTGGGCGAGCGCGTGCTCGCCGCTTACGAGTCCGGCCTCTTCGCCTTTGCCGACGGGCGCTCGACGGGACACGTGCGCGCCTACGAAGGTGCGAGCGCCGAGCACGTCGAGGCGATTCTGGGCCTGGACGTGATCGACGTCGAGCGCATCCGCTCGCGGCGTTTCAAGGTGGTGCTCGACTGCATCAACGGCGCGGGCAGCGTGATCGCGCCGCATCTCCTGGAGCGCCTCGGCGCGCAGGTCGTGGAGATGGATTGCGAGCCCTCGGGCGACTTCCACCGCGACCCGGAGCCGCGGCCGGAAAACCTGCAGGCGCTCGCCGCGCGCGTGCGCGCCGAGGGCGCCGACGTGGGCTTCGCGTGCGACCCCGACGCGGACCGCCTGGCGCTGGTCGACGAGACGGGGCGCGCGCTGAGCGAGGAGTACACGCTGGCGCTGGCGGCCGACGAGGTGCTCGCCGCGCGGCGCGGGCCGGTGGTGGTGAACCTCAGCACCTCGTCGCTCATCGACGTGGTGGCCGACCGCCACGGCGTCGTCTTGCACCGCACGCCGGTGGGCGAGGCGCACGTGGTCGCGCGCATGCTGGAGACGGGGGCCGTGGTGGGCGGGGAGGGCAACGGCGGGGTGATCCTGCCGGCCCTGCACCCGGGCCGGGACGCCGTCCTGGGCATGGCACTCATCTTGCAGATTCTGGCCGCGCGTGAGCAGTCGCTGTCGCGGCAAGTGGAGCAGTATCCACCGTTTTACATGACCAAGAACAAGGTCGCGCTGGAGGGTCCCTTCTCGACCGAGCGCGTGCGCGAGGCACTGGGCGCGCTGCGTCCGATCGAGGTCGATACCCAAGACGGTGTCAAGGCCGTGCTTAGGGAGGGGTGGATCCACCTGCGCGTGTCGAACACCGAAGGACTGGTGCGAGTGATCGCCGAGGCGCCGGATGG
>JAOTVO010000015.1 GCA_029863355.1 Candidatus Krumholzibacteriia bacterium | reverse complement strand
ATCCGGCTCGGTCTGCTTCAGTCCCAGCGAGATCTTCTGCGCGTCCTTGTCCACCTTCAGCACGACCGCCTCGATCGTCTGGTCGACGCTCACGATCTTGGAGGGGTGCTTGACGTGCTTGGTCCACGACATCTCCGAGATGTGGATCAGGCCTTCCACGCCCTTCTCCAGCTCGACGAAGGCGCCGTAATCCGTGATGCTCACCACGCGGCCCTGGACGCGCGTGCCCACCGGGAAGCGATCCTCGACGCCGTCCCACGGGTGCGGTTGGAGCTGCTTGAGGCCCAGGGAGATCTTCTCCTTCTCCTTGTCGAAGTCGAGCACCTTGACGCTCAACTTGTCGCTGATCTGCACCACCTCGGAGGGGTGACCGATCCGCCCCCAGGTCATGTCGGTGAGATGCAGCAGCCCGTCGACGCCGCCCAGGTCGACGAAGGCGCCGAAGTCGGTGATGTTCTTCACCGTTCCCTCGCGAATCTGGCCCACTTCCAGCTCTTCCATCAGCTGTCGCTTCATGCCCTCGCGCTGCTCCTCGAGGACGACGCGGCGCGACACCACGATGTTGCGGCGTCGCTTGTTGATCTTGATGATCTTGAATTCGAGCTCCTGGCCGATCAGGTCGTCCAGGTTGGGCACCTGGCGCAGCGCGATCTGGCTGCCCGGCAGGAAGGCGTCGACGCCGAGGAGGTCGACGACCAGCCCGCCCTTGATGCGACGGCGTACGGTGCCGGCCATGACGTTGCCCAGCTCGTGCGCGTCCTTGATCTGGCCCCACACCTTGAAGAAGTCGGCCTTCTCCTTGGAGAGCACGACGAGTCCGTCCTGGTTCTCGAGCTTCTCCAGGTAGACGTCGAACTCGTCGCCCACGTGGATCTCGGAAAGGTCGCCGAACTCGCCGACGGCGATCGTACCCTCGCTCTTGAAGCCGACGTCCACCATGATCTCGTTTTCGCGGATCTCGGAGATCCGTCCGCGTACGATCTGTCCCTCTTCGAAGCTGGTGATCGTGCGCTCGTACTCCTCTCGCAGCTCGACCTGGGCACCGCGCCCGTTCTCCCCGGCCGCCTCGGCCGGGTCCAGGCGCTCGAACGCGGCGTACGCCGGTGAGCGCACCGCTTTCGCGGCGTGCTTCGCACCTCCCCCCGTGCTGGATTCTTCCCCACCGGCCGCCGAGACGGCACCGATCGATTCATCGACCATGGAAACAATCGCCTCCTTGAGCATGGAATTTCCGGTCCGGAAAAACCGGATTCGGCAATCATAACCACGCGGCCCGGGCATTGCAAGTGGGAAATAGACAAGGGGTTCCCGGGCGCGGCCCGGGCTCAGAGGGCGCCCCTGGCGTCGCTCTGGAGGGCAGCCACCGCGTTCATGACCTCGTCTCCGAAGCGCCGGTATGCCTCGCGGTCGTCCTCCCCACCCAGCCGCTCCAGCGCCTGTGGGGGGATGCGCATCGGCCGCCCGTGCACGACCACCAGCCGGGCGCGGCGGAACAGGCACTCGTGCAGGCGGTCGGTGCCCGATACGTACACGGGCACCACCGGCACCCCGGTCGTCAGCGCGAGGTACCCCACGCCCCCCCGGGCCCCACCCAGCCGGCCGCCGCGCACCCGCCCGCCCTCGGGAAAGATCATCAGGGAGGCCCCGCGGCGCAGGCGCGAGGCGGCCTCGGCCATGGCCTCCCGGTCGAAGACGCCTTGTTTGATGGGGAATGCATTGAAGTAGCGGATCACCCCCCCGAAGAAGGGCTGGTCGAACAGGGACGCTTTGGCGATGAAGTGGCACTCCCGCGGCAGCGTGGAGCCGGCCAGGGGCGGGTCGCTATTGGCCACGTGATTGCAGGCGAAGATGTAGTTCTCCTCCAGTTCGCCGCGGAAGCGATGGTGCACGCGCAGGCCGAAGAGGACCCGAGCCACGAGCCTGATCAACGCCGTCACCGCCCGCATCACCAGCCGCTGGCGCCGCGGGCGCTCGCCGTCCGTGCGCGGCTCGCAGAGCGCGCGCAGCCGCTGTGCGGTTCGCCGTGCGATGTCCGCCACCGCCTCGATCTGCTCCGCGATCGTCACGCCGCCGGTGTCCACCCGCCACGCCCCCACCGGTTCGACGAGGGGGCTCGTCTCGCGCGAGGCGTCCAGCGCGTCGCGCCGCTCCAGGTCGCGCGCCACCTCCTCGACGCCGGGAACGCCGGGGCCGGATCCGAGCTCGCGCTGCCGGCGCTCGGCCCGTGTGCGCACGTCGGCGACGAGGAAGATCTTCACGTCGGCCCACGGGAGCACGACGCTCCCGATGTCCCGCCCCTCGAGCACCACGCCTCCGCCCCGGGCGAGCGCGCGCTGCCGCCGCACCAACTCCGCGCGCACCCCGGGGTGGGCGCTGACGGCGGACACCGCGGCGGTCACCGCGGCCTCCCGGATGGCTTCGGTGACGTCCTCGTCGCCCAGGCGGACGCGCTCGCCGGGTGCCTCGAAGGTGATCGCGCAGGCGAGCGCGAGCGCGCCCAGCGCCTCTCCGTCGGAGAGGTCCGCGCCGGCGCGCAACGCGGCCAGCGTGACGGCCCGGTACATGGCGCCGGTGTCCACGTGGCGCAACCCCAGGCGCCGCGCCAGCCCGCGGGCCGTCGTCGTCTTGCCCGCGGCGGAGGGGCCGTCGATGGCGACGGTCAGGCCGCTCAGAACCGACTCGATGGGGGGGACGCGGCGCTTCAACGTCTAGGTGCGGCCCAGCACCTCGCGGAGCGCGGCGATGAGCCGGTCGTTCTCCGCGCGCGTGCCCAGGCTCACGCGGTACGAGTTCGTGGTGGAACCGAACTGACCCATGCGACGCACGATGATGCCGGCGGCGTAGAGCGCCCCGTGCAGGTCCAGCGGCGACTCCCCCAGGTCGACGAAGAGGAAGTTCGTCTGCGACGGCGGGCACGCGACGCCGAGCTCGCGCAGGACCGCGCCCACGCGCCCGCGCTCCGCGATGACCTCCCGCGCGCGCGGGCGAATCTCGTCGGCGACGCCGAGGGCCGCCAGGGCCGCCGCCTGGGCGAGCCGATTCACGTTGAACGGCTGCCGCACGCGGTGCAGCACGTCGACGACGGCCGGATCCGCGATGGCGTAACCGACGCGCAGCCCCGCGATGGAGTGGAACTTCGAGAAGGTGCGCAGGGTGACGACCGTGTTGCGCTGCCGCCGCAGGGCAAGGGAATCCGGGTAGTCCGCCGCGTCCACGTAGTCGACGTAGGCCTCGTCCATCACGACGAGCACGTTCTCGGGCAGGCCGTCGAGGAACGCGTCGAGCTGTGCCGCCGTCACGTACGTGGACGTGGGGTTGTTGGGGTTGCACACGAAGACCATGCGCGTTTGCGCGTCCATCGCCGCGCGCATGGCCGCGAGGTCGAGGCGGTAGTCCTTGCACAGGACGCCGCGGCCCTCCACGCCGCAGATGAGGGGGATCAGGGCGTAGACGATGAAGCTCGGCGCGGGGAAGACGACGTTCTGCCCGGGTTGCACGAAGGCGCGCACGAGCAGGTCGATGATCTCGTTGGAGCCGTTCCCCACCATCACCTCCCCCGTCTCGACGCCGTGGCGCCGCGCCAGCGCCCGCACCAGCTCCGGGCTGCCCGACAGCGGATAGCGATTCGCGCGGGCCAGCTCGGCCACGACCGCCTCCACCACCCGCGGGTGCGGGGCGTGGGGGTTCTCGTTGGAAGCGAGCTTTATGTACCCCTCCTTTTCCTGTCCCGGTTCGTAGATGTGGATCTTTTTGATCGACGGTCGGACGAGATCTTCGATGTTCATTTCAACTGTCTCCCTTGGGGTCTCCCTTTGCCAGCAGTTGGTCCAGCTTGGCCAGCTCGCCGGGCTCGAGCGGACGCGCGGCGCCGACGGGCAGGCCCCGTATGGTCACCGGTCCGAAGCTCAGACGCTCGAGGCGCGTGACGCGCAACCCCACCGCTTCGCACATGCGCCGCACCTGGCGGTTGCGCCCTTCGACGAGCGTGACCCGCAATACTGTCGCCCCTTCCAGTTCCTTGACCACTTGCACCCCGGGGCCCGTGCCGCGGGCCTCCCCGCGGCCCGTCGCTCCGGCCATGCGAGCGAGCCGCTCGAGCTTACGCCGGTCGAAGGCGCCCCGCACGCGCGCCTGGTAGACGCGGGGCACGCCGTAGCGCGGGTGCGTCAGACGATAACAGAGGAGGCCGTCGTTGGTGAGGAGCAGCGCTCCCGTCGTGTTGACGTCGAGACGGCCGACGGGATACAACCGCGTCCGGCGCGCGTAGCGCCTGCACAGGTCGGTCACCGTGCGCCGGCCCATCGGGTCGCTGACCGTCGAGACCACGCCGGTCGGCTTGTTCAGCAGGAGCACGGTTCGCCGCGGGGGCCGCGTGACGGCGGCGCCGTCGACGGTGACCGCGTGCCGGCCCGGCACCACGCGCTCCCCCGGTGCGCGCACGACCCGGCCGTCAACGCGGACGCGCCCGGCGGCGATCAAGGCCTCGCACGCGCGACGCGAAGCGACGCCCAGCTGCGCGAGGAAGTGGTGGAGTCGAACGGGTGCTTCTTCAGTCGGCGGGGACATCGGTCTGCGCGCCCTCGTCCGCCTCCGGAACCTCGTCTTCGGACTCCGCCGGGAGCTCCGGCTCCGCGGCGTCGGCGCGCGGCCGACGGACGGCCTCGTCGAACACGGCCGCCAGCCGCGCGGTGCCCGCCAAGGCGGGCGCGGCATCTTCGTCCGCGTCGGCGTCGCCGGCGGCCGCCACCTGATCCGGGGCGGCCCCGTCGGTCGCCGTCTCGGCGAACGCCTCCTTCTCGAGCAGCGCCTCCAGCTCCTCTATGCTCGGCAGGTCCTTGAGCGAATTCAGGCCCAGGTACTCGAGGAACTCAGGCGTCGTCCCGTACAGGAACGGGGCCCCCAGCACCCTCGCCTTGCCGGTGATCTTGACCAGCGAACGCTCCATGAGGTTCGCGATCACGCCCCCGCAGGCCACGCCGCGGATGCTCTCGATATCCGCGCGGGTGACGGGCTGCTTGTAGGCGACGATGGCGAGCGTCTCCAGTCCGGCCTTGGACAGCCGGAAGCGCCGGCGGCCCGAGTAGAGCCGCGATACGTAGGGCGCGAAATCGGGTCGCGTGGCGAGCCGGTAGCCGCCGCCGACGCGCTCGACGCCGACGCTCCAGGCCTCCTCCTCCATGCGCGCTCTCCACCGCTCCACCGCCTCCTTGACCTCACCCGCCGCGGCGTCCTCGATCACCGCGGCCAGCTTGCGGATCGACAACGGCTCCTCGGCGGCGAAGAGCAGCGCCAGTACGATGTTGTCCAGGTTGACGTTCTTCTCGAGCGTGGCGCCGGCGTCCTCCACGGGTTCCACCACCGGGTCGTCCCCGTTGCCGTGTTCGCCGTCTTCGATCCTACGATCTTCCATCTTCATCACCGCTCCCTTCGCCCTCCCCGATCTCCGCCTCGACCCCTTTCGACCCCACGCCTTCCAACGGCTGCCCGAAGCTCTCGCCCCGGTACATCCATATGGATCCGAAGGCGCTGTCCTGGCGGGCCTTGACGTGGCCGTGCTTGATCAGCTCGAGCACGGCGATCAACGTCACGATGAGCTCGAGCCGCGTGGTGGCGCCGGCGAACAGGTCGGCGAAGAGCACCTGCTCGCGCGCGGCCAGCGCCGACGTCACCAGCTCGATCTTCTCCTCGATGGTGAACTCCTCCAGCTCGACTTCCCGCACCGCGTCAGCCTCGAACTGGTACATCACCTGCTGAAACGCCCGCATCAGCTGGAAGATGCTGAGGTCCACCTCGACTTCCTCCACGGGGCGCTTCTCCTCGTCGCTCACCGGACGCGTGAACACACGCGCGCGCTCGTCCTCGAGCTCGCGAAACGCGTTGGCCGCTTCCACCATCTTTTTGTACTCGAGCAGGCTGCGCACCAGATCCTCGCGCGGGTCTTCCTCGCCCTCGTCATCGCGGCGCAGCAACATCTGGACCTTGACGCGCATCAGCGTGGCGGCCAGGACGAAGAACTCGCCCGCCAGCTCGATCTGCATCTCCTCCATCAGGTTCAGATAGTCGAGGTACTCCTTCGTGATTTTGGCGATGGGAATGTCGTAGATGTTGAGGTTCTCGCGGCGGATCAGATAGAGGATCACGCCCAGGGGGGCGCGGATGCCCTCGAGCTCGGCCGTGTAGGAGAGTGGTCTCGGCTCACCCAACGTGCATCGCCTCCCGAACCCGCGCCATGGTCTCCTGCGCGCGCTCGCGCGCGCGCGCGTTGCCCTCGCGGACGATGTCCTCGACGACCCCGGGGCTCGCCTCCAGCGAGCAGCGCTTCTCGCGCATCGGAGCCAGGTGCTCCGCGATCGCCGCGGCGACGCGGCGCTTGCAGTCGACGCAACCCAGCGCGGCGGTGGTGCACCCCTCGTAGATCTCCGCGGTGGTCTCCGGCGAGAACTTCTGCCAGTAGGTGTAGATGAGGCACACCTCCGGCCGCCCGGGGTCGGTGCGGCGCTGGCGTTGCGGGTCGGTCACCGCCGTCTGAATCTTACGCTGGATCTCTTCGGGCGTGTCGGCCATCTCGACCGTGTTGCCCAGCGACTTGCTCATGCGCTTCCCGTCCAGTCCCGGAAAACGCGCGAAGGGTGTGAGCATGCCGTCCGGGACGGGAAAGACCTCGTCGTAGATGCGGTTGAACTTGCGGGCCAGCTCGCGCGTGATCTCGATGTGCGGGAGCTGGTCCTCCCCGACAGGCACGGCGTGCGCGCGGTAGATGAGGATGTCGGCCGCCTGCAGCACCGGGTAGCCGAGGTGTCCGTAGCTGACGCCCTCTTCCATCTCCAGATCGCGCACCTGCTCCTTGAGCGTGGGGTTGCGCTCCAGCCGGGCCGTGGTGATGAGCATGGCGAAGAGGAGGTAGAGCTCCGCGTGCTCCTTGACCTGCGACTGCACGAAGACGACGGACCGCTCCGGGTCGATGCCGGCGCTGATCCAGTCGACGACCATCTCGCGCGTCTGTTCCGGAATCTCCGCCGTGTGCTCGTAGTCTGTGGTAAGCACGTGCCAGTCGGCGACCATGAAATAGCAACGGTAGTCCGCCTGCAGAGAAACCCAGTTCTCCAGGGCTCCGGTGTAGTTGCCCAGGTGCAGCCGGCCCGTCGGCCGGTTGCCGCTCAGTATGATCCGTTTCTGTGTGGTCAAAACGTCGCTCGTCTCGCAGGCAGGGTCGGATTTCGCCCGATTCTAGGGGGGGCCTCCGGGGGTGTCAAGGAGGGAAGCCCCGCACGCACGCCGGTTTCCGCGCCTTCACCGCCGCCCGCCGTCGAGTTCCCCGCGCGGATGAAACGCCCGGTGCACTTCGACGAGGTGGCGTCGATCGACGGCCGTGTACACCTGCGTCGTCGCGATGTCCGCGTGTCCCAGGATCTCCTGGACCAGGCGCAGGTCCGCCCCACCCATGAGCAGATGCGTCGCGAAGGTGTGCCGCAGCATGTGCGGACTCACCGCGCGCGGGATGCCGGCGGACGCCGCGTACGCGCGCAGGCGCTTGAAGAACCCGACGCGCGAGAGCGATCCGCCACGATGATTCAAGAAGACCTCCGCGCGAACGCGCCCGCCGGCCAGCGCGGGTCGCCCCGCGTCCAGGTAACGCGCCAGGGCGCGCGCGGCGGGCCGCCCGAAGGGCACGACGCGCTGCTTCCCCCCCTTGCCCGTCACCACGACCACCTGCTCTTCGATGCGCAGGTCGTCGACGCGCAGGCCGCAAAGCTCGCCGACGCGCAGACCGGCGCCGTAGGCCAGCTCGAGCATGGCGGCGTCGCGCAGGCCCAGCGGCGTGCCTGCGTCCGGCTGGCCGAGGAGTGCTTCGACCTGCGCCATCGAGAGCACGCGCGGCACCCGCACCCCGCGCCGGGGTCCGGCCACGTCCGCCCCCAGGGCGACCGGCGCCAGGCCCTCGCGGCAGAGGAAACGGTGGAAGTGGCGCACGGCCGAGAGGGCTCGCGCGCGCGAGGCGGCCTGTTGGCCGCGCCGCGACAGCCGCACGAGGTGAAACTCGAGGGCGGTCTCGTCGACATCGCGCACCCGCCGGATCCCCAGACCCTCCAGGCTGTCCAGGTAGGCGCGCAAGTCGCGCCCGTAGGCCGACACCGTGTTGGGCCGCAGGCCCCGCTCGACCACGAGGTGGGCCAGAAAGGCGTCCAGCGCCGCATCCAGCGAAACCGCGCGAGCTGTCACTTGACGCCGGGCCCCCTTCCATGTATGGTTCGACGACCGCCGGCGGGGTCGTTCCACCGGCCGTTCATTTCGGAGGACAGCGAATGCCAAACCATAAATCGTGCAAGAAGCGGCTCAAGCAGGACGCCGTGCGGCGCGAGCGTAACCGGTCTACCATGAGCGCGTTGCGCCGCGAACTTCGCAAGTACCGTGAGCTGACGCCGGAGTCCCGGCCGGGCGCCTACGACGCCCTGCAGGCGAGCCTGGACCGGGCGGCGACCAAGGGGATCATCTCGCCCAACCTGGCCGCGCGCCTCAAGTCGCGCCTGGCGTCGTCCGCTCAGCCCCCCTCTGCGTAGTACCGCCTGACGACTTCCACCGCGTCGCCGACCGGCACCAGATCCGCGCGATCCTCGAGCCGGTGGGTGACTTCCACGTTCCCGTTCTTGAGGTTGCGCTCACCCAGGGTGAGACGAATGGGGACGCCCACCAGATCGGCGTCCTTGAACTTGGGCCCCGGGCGCAGCTCCCGGTCGTCCAGGAGCACGTCCAGCCCCGCTTCGCGCAGCGCCGCGTAGATCGACTCCGCCGTGTCCACGACCCGCGCGTTCGAAAGGTCGACGGGCAGGATGATGGCGTGGAACGGCGTGATCGCGCGGGGCCAGCGGATGCCGTTCTCGTCGTGGTGCTGTTCGATCGCCGCCGCCACCGCCCGTGACACGCCGAAGCCGTAGCACCCCATGATGAAGTGCTTCTCGGCGCCGTCGCGGTCGAGGTAGGTGGCGTTCATGCTCTGGCTGTACTTGCGGTCCAGCTTGAAGATGTGGCCGAGCTCCACCCCCCGCCGCACCACCAGGGCACCCTTCCCACACGCCTTGCACGTGTCCCCGCCCGCAACCGCGCTGATACCCGCCACTTCGTGCGCTTTGTAGTCCCGGCCCATCTTCACGCCACGCAGGTGCGCGTCGCTCTGATTGGCGCCCACGATCATGCCGTCGTACTGTTCGAGCAGCGTGTCGGCGACGATGCGGACGGTGTCGGGCAGCCCCACCGGCCCCGCGTAGCCCACGTCCGCGCGCGTGAGCGCGGCCACCTCCTCGCCGGAGAGCGGGGCCACCTCCGCCCCACCCAGCGCGCGCGACAGCTTGACTTCGTTGAGTTGGCGCTCGCCGGGGACGAGTGCGGCGACCACCCCGTCGCCGGCGCGGTACAAGAGGGTCTTGACCAGGCGCGTGGCATCCACGCCGAGAAACGCGGTGACATCTTCGATGGTAGTCTTTCCGGGCGTATCGACGCGCTGCGGCGAAGCGGTCGCTGGCTCTTTCTCCCGCGCCCGACCCAGGCTCTCCGCGCGCTCGTCGTTGGCCGCGTACCCGCACGAGGGACAGCGGAAGATCTCGCTCTCCCCCGCCTCGGCCAGGACCACGAACTCGTGGTTGATATCCCCGCCGATCGCACCGGACTCCGCCTCGACCATCACCGATTCCAGGCCGCACCGCGCGAGAATCCGCCGGTACGCTTCGGCCATGGCCTCGTAGGTCTCGTGCAGAGACTCCGCGGACGCGTGGAAGCTGTACGCGTCTTTCATGATGAACTCGCGGGCGCGCATGAGGCCGAAGCGCGGGCGAAACTCGTCGCGGAACTTGACGTTGATCTGGTAGAGGCACTGCGGGAGCTGCCGGTAGCTCTTGAGCTCCGCGCGCGCGATGTCGGTGACGACCTCCTCGTGGGTCGGCCCCAGCGCAAAGAAGCGCTCGCGCCGATCGCGCAGCTTGAAGAGCAGCGCGCCGAAGTTATCCAGCCGCCCCGTCTCCTCGTACAGCTCGCCGGGGTGCAGCACGGGCATGAGGACTTCCTGGCCGCCGGCGCGGTCCATCTCCTCGCGCACGATGGCCTCGACCTTGGCCAGCACCCGCATGCCCGCGGGCAGAAACGTGTACACGCCCGCGCTGAGCTTACGGATCATTCCCGCGCGCAGCATGAGCTGGTGGCTGGGGATCTCCGCTTCGCTGGGGACCTCCTTGTACGTGGGCAGGTAGTACTTCGACCATCGCATTCGTTGCTTCTCCGTCCAGGGATGTGCGCGCGGCCACTAGTAGTTGTAGCCGATAAAGAGTTCGACTCCGGTGCCGGAGTATATCCTAGTCAAGTCCAGGGCGCGTGTAAAGTTAAGACGTAGCACCGGCGCGAACCCGAGGTTGAGCTCCACGCCCACGCCGAAGGAACTCAGCCAGTCGGTGTCGAATATCTCGACCCGGTTGCGCAGGGTGCGGCCGGTGTCGAAGAAGAGCGCCCCGCGGAACATCGGCATCTCGATCACGCCGAAGGGCAGGGCCAGCGCGAAGTGGTCGACGAGGGGAAAGCGCAGCTCGGTGTTGAGCAGGTGCGTGGTGCGTCCGAAGAAATCGTGGTAGCCGTAGCCGCGCAGGCTCCAGGCCCCGCCCTGGAAGTAGACGACCTCGTCGTCTCCCCAGGCGTTGCGCGTGATGTACCGCAGCGCCAGCGCCACGCGCCGCGTGATCTTCACGTAGCGGCGCAGGTCCAGCTGCAGGCTCGCGTTGGAGAAGCCGTTGGACTGGAAGTCCACCGTCTGCCCCCCCGTAAGGTAGTAGCGCCATCCCGTCAGGGGGCCGCCGATCGTCCACAGCGTGTTGTCGCGCACGTAGGAGGCGAAGACCGAGCCCGTGAAGCTGCTGGCCAGCGGGATGACGTCGAAGAACGTGCGCTCGACGTGGCGCAGCACGACGGAGGCCTCCACGCGCTGGAAGCGGTCGAAGGGATAGATCAACCCCACGGCTCCGCCCACCCGCTCCTCCCGGTCGCCGATCTCCAGCGTGCTGAGATTCGACGTGTTGAGGTGGAAGGCGCTGAGCGAGTAGTGGACGCGGTGGCTCAGGTTGACGTAGGTCAGGCCCGTGTTGAAGTTCTTCCAAAAATCGTTGACGTCGTTCGTCGTGGTGGCGAAGAAGAAGTGAAACTCGTGGTTGCCCAGCAGGTCCCTCAGGACGAGCGCGCCGCCATTGCCCACCGCGCCCGCCTCGGGATCCACGGAGATGCCGGCACCCACGAAATCCACGGCGAACTTCGTCCGGTACTCCTGCGACACGAAGTCGCTCTCCTGGTAGTCGCTTCCCTGCCAGGTGACGGTGGTGGGGTCGGCGGGTTTCGTGGGCAGCAGACGCGCGCCGCCGTTGCGCAGCGGGAGCCGGTAGAGGTGGAACTCGCCGCCCGTGTAGACCGACGCCACGAATTCCCTCCCGCCGGGAAGAAACGCCGGCGCCGTCACCCCGCCGATGGCGTTGGTCTGGCGCACGATGACGCTGCCCATATGGTGGTAGACGTTGAAAACGCCCTCGCGGTCGGACACGAAGAGAAAGGACTTGCCGTCGGGCGACCACTCGGGGTTGAAGTCCGCGTGCGGACCTCCCTCGACGGCCTCGACCTCGCGCGTGATCAGGTCCATCCGGTAGATGTGCGTGCGGTCCCTCGCCCCGACCGATCCGCGGTCCGAGGTGAAGAGAATGACGTCGTCGTGCGGGTGAAAGTCGGGGTCCTCTTCGCTGAAGCCGTCGTCGGTCAGGCGCTCGAGCCGCCGCTCGCGCAGATGGTACATGAAGAGATCCATCTTGCCCGTGACGTCGATGGCGCTGAACACGACGCGCCCGCGGTCGCCCGAGAGCGTGGGTGAGGCGATGAGCTCGAGCCCGTCGAAGGCGAGCGCGTCCAACGCGTGATCCTTGCGCATATCCCACAGATAGATGCGGTCGCGGTCTCCGGCCTTGCTGACAAAGAGCAGGGTGTCGCCGCAGGCCTCCAGCTTGCTGCGGAAAGCCGGTATCGACTCGATGCGCGACGAGCGCGCCCCGCGCACCACCGCCCGGTGTGCTCCGTGCGCCTCCCCGTCCAGCGCGATGCGGCAGATGTCGATGGCGCCGTCGCCGGCGCAGGTGGCGAACACCACCGGTCTGCCCTTCTCGTCGCGCCCCGCGCAGGGGCGGCTGTGGAAGGATCGCGGCGGCGTGAGGCGCTCTCCCATGTCGCTGGCGAACGCCATGGTCAGCACGGACGGGTAGTAGCGGCGCTTGACGTACTTGGTGAAGGCGTCGTCGAGCTCGGGAAGCGTCATGCCGATCGTGTTCTCGAGCACGAAGGAGAACCGGTCCGCCGTCCACCAGCCTTCCAGTATGCGGATCACCGCCTCCTCCCCGAAGTTCTGCGCGATGTAGCCGACCACCGCCTCCCCGACCTTGTACATCATGAACGAGCCCTCGATCCGCCACAGCTCCATCAGGCTGGGCAGACGGCCGTGGAAGAGAGCGTCGCGAACGAACATCCGTCCCTGCGTGTTCTGCGGCGAAGCGGCGAAGTACTCGGCCATTCCCTCCACGAACCACAGGGGCGGGTGCGAGTAGGTGAACTTGCCGCGCCCCTTCATCACCTGCGTCAGCTTTTCCAGCATGAAGGCGTGAACCATCTCGTGGCGCGCGACGTGGCGGAACGTGGCGTACTGGCCGGTGAAGGGCACGGCGATGCGGCCGCGCATGAGGTCGGTGAAGCCGCCCGTGTACTCGGATATCAGGTAGGGCAGGATGTTCGTCTCCATGAAGTCGTAGTGCGAGGCGTAGAAGACGAAGGGGACGGGCCGGGCGAACTCGAGCTGAAAGCGCTCGGCGAGTTCCAGATAGGTCTCCTCGACCAGCGGAGCGACGTAGCGGATGAGGTTGACGTCGCGCTCGTAGTGATAGATGTCCACGTGGTCGGTCTTGAGGACCTTCCAGTCGCGGTTGTCGTAGGTGACCTTGTTCTTGCCGAAGGGGTACTGCGCGTGCGGGACGGCGGGGGCCAGCAACAGCGCGCCGGCCAGGGCGAGCGTGATTCTACTTCTTCTCATTGCGGCTGGGACCGAGGTCGATCGCGCCTTGGCAATTGACGGCGACGGGGCCCACCAGCGTCACCTCGCCGGCGCCGTCCGGCCGCGTGGCGAACGCTACGCCGAACTCCTCGCCCCCGCGCTGCACCACGGTGACGGGCACGACGATCGTCCCCTGGTGCGCGAACAGCACCGCGCAAGCCACCGATCCGGTGGCACAGGCGTGTGTCTCGGCCTCCACCCCCTTCTCGTAGGTTCGGATGTGAATCCGCCCCTGGGGATCGACGGAGGCGAAATTCACGTTGGCCCCCACGGGAGCGAACGCGGGATCGTGGCGGATCTCGCGCCCCCACCCGTGGACGTCGGCCTCGCTCATCCCCGGGGCGTCGCCCACGGGAACCACTACGTGGCGGGTCCCGACGGTCATAAAATGCACCTTCAGCGCGCGCCCCGCAACCCGCACGGCCACGTCCAGGCGCAGCCCGCGCGCGTCCATGAGGGTCATGGCCACGCGCTCGCCGGACACGGTGGCGTCGATGGGCCCCGAATCGGTGGCGAAGCGCACGCGCACGTCGGGGCCGTCGCGCCGGCCCAGCCCGCGCGCGGCGGCGAAGGCCGCCGAACACCGCGCGCCGTTTCCGCACATCTCCGCCGCCGTGCCGTCGCTGTTGTAGAAGGCCATCCGGAAGTCGGCGCCGTCGGCCCTTTCGATGAGGATCAGTCCGTCGGCGCCCACGCCGCGGCGCCGGTCGCAGATGCGCCGGATCTGTGCCGCCGCGAGCGAGGCGGCGCCTTCCCGGTTGTCGACGATGACGAAGTCGTTTCCCGCCCCGTTCATCTTCGTGAACTCTACGCGCATCTCATTCCTCCCTCGCGCCGCGCAGCACGAGCGCCGGCACCGTGACGACCGCGCCCGGTTCGACCCGAATGCTGTCCGGCGCGGCCACGCACGGCTCGGGGCAGCGCGCCGTGCTGTCCGGTCCGCAGGCATAGGTTGCGCACAGGCTGTCCCACTCGAGGTCCACGAAGGCGACCAGTCCGTACACGCCGGCGTGCACCGAGCCGAACGCGAACCGCCCCTCCGCGTCGCACAGCCCGTGGTAGGCCGGCGGCACCGTGTCGCCGAGCGCGTAGAGTCCCACGCTGACCAGCGCCGTGTCGATCCCCGTCTCGTTCGCCACGCGCCCGCTCACCCGTCCCGGCTCGTCCGGGTCGATGATGTATACGTGTACGGCGCCGGCGGCTGCGCCGGCCGCCCCCAGCACGATGGTGTCCGGGTACGCCGCGCCCGGCTCCTGCCCCCTGTCGAAGCGACCGTTTCCGTTCTTGTCTTCGAAGGCCCACACCACCAGACGGGTGTCCCGCGTGGGAAGGTAGCGCAGCGCGTAGTCCCCCTCTCCGGAGGCCGCGACCTCGCGATCGGGCCGCGCCGACTCCGGCGCGAAGGCCGAGTCCCGGGGCAACACGAAGCACCGCACCATGCCCTTCTTGGTCGGAGCGCGCCGGAAGAACACCGTCCCCTCCACGCGGCCCGAATCGATGTGAGCCGCCGTGGCGAAGGCGAACGTGAACCCCTCCTTGGCCGCCACGTTGTGCCCGTCGCGGTATCCGGGCTGCAGCGTCACCACGTAGGTGGTCTCGGGATGGAGCGGTACCTGAGGAACGAGCCTCAGCGTCGGCCCGTCCCACGTCACGCGACCGACCGGGACCTCGGGCGAGAAGGAGAGCAGCCGCTCCACGCGCTCGCGCGTCATGCCCTCGCTGAAGGTGATCTCGATCACGCTCTCCGGGGACACGCCGGCCGAGTCTGCCGCCGGGGACGACGCCGTCACCCGCGGCGGCGTCCGGTCCTCCGGGCCGCCCGGGGGCGGAACGGACACGGCGCAGGCCAGCGCGTAGAGCGCCAGCGCCGCCCCCCACCATGCGCCCCGACCGATGCGCACGCGCTCACCGCCCGCCCGCAGGCGCGACGAGCAGGGAGAGAAGCGCGCGCTGCGTGTGGAGGCGGTTCTCCGCCTCGTCGAAGACCAGGCTCTGCTCCGACTCGATCATCTCGTGCGTGATCTCCTCGCCCCGATGCGCGGGCAGACAGTGCAGGATCACCGCGCGGCGCGGGGCGCGCGCCATGAGCTCGGCGTTGATCTGGAAGCCGGCGAACGCGCGCCGCCGCTCCTCCGCCCCCGCCTCCTGCCCCATCGAGGTCCACACGTCGGTGTAGACGACGTCGGCCTCGCGCACCGCCTCGGCCGCGTCGTGCACCTGCCGGGTCCGCACCGGCGCGTCCCCGTAGGCGCCGCGCACGAAGTCTTCCACGATGCCGTACCCCGCCGGGCAGGCCAGGACGAAGTCGAAGCCTAGGCGCGCGCTGGCGTTCACCCAGCTGCGCGCCACGTTGTTGCCGTCCCCGATGAAAACCACGGTGAGATCTTTCAAGTTTCCGCGATGCTCCTTCACCGTCATGAGGTCGGCCATGATCTGGCAGGGGTGCAGGAGATCCGTGAGCCCGTTGATGACGGGCACGGTGGCGTGCCGCGCCAGCGCCTCCACCAGTGCGTTGTCGAAGGTGCGGATCATGACGCCGTCAACGTAGCGCGAAAGCACGCGCGCCACGTCCTCCACCGCCTCCCGCGTGCCCACGCCCAGCTCCTTGTCGGTGAGATAGAGCGAGGTGCCGCCCAGATTGTGCATGGCCACCTCGAAGCTCACCCGCGTGCGCAGCGACGGCTTGTGGAAGATGCAGGCGAGCACGCGGCCCACGTGGGTGCGCGCGAGCTTGCCCGCCGCGTGCGCGGCCTTCTGCGCGATGGCCAGGTCGATGATCCCCTCCAGCTCCGGCGCGGTGAAGTCCGTGATCGAGACAAAATCCTTCTGCGAAAGCCGCATGAATCCCTCCGACGTCTACAGGATGTACCGCGTCAGATCCTCGCTCTCAAGGATCGCTTCGAGTTTGTCGCGCACGTCTTGCTCCGTCACCAAGACTTCGCGCCGTCCCGATTCGGGGAGCTCGAAGAGCAGATCCTCGAGCAGCGTGGCCAGCACGGTCTGCAGGCGCCGCGCGCCGATGTTCTCCGAGCGCTCGTTGGCCACGTGGGCCACGCGCGCAACCTCGGCGATGGCGCCGTCCTCGAAGGAGATGGCGCAGCCGTCGGACGCAAAGAGGGCCGCGTACTGCTTGACCAGCGAGCTGTGGGGCTCGCGCAGGATGCGTTCGAGGTCCGCCTGGCCCAGGGCGCCCAGCTCGACCCGTATGGGAAAGCGCCCCTGGAACTCGGGGATGAGATCCGAGGGCTTGGCCACGTTGAACGCGCCCGCGGCGACGAAGAGCACGTGGTCGGTGCGCACCACGCCGTAGCGCGTCTTGACGGCGGTGCCCTCCACCACCGGAAGCAGGTCGCGCTGCACGCCCTCGCGCGAGACCTCGGGCCCCGAGGCGGAGGTGGCGCGCCCGGCGATCTTGTCGATCTCGTCGATGAACACGATCCCCCCGGACTCCGCCCGCCGCTTGGCCTCCTCCACGACCTTCTCCGTGTCGACGAGCTTCTCGGTCTCTTCGTCCAGGAGCAGACCGCGCGCCTCCCGGATGGTGGTCTCCCGGTCCCGGCGCTGCCGCGGCGCGAACGGGCCGCCGGCGGCGCCCAGACCGGGCATGGAGAGATTCATGTCCTCCAGCCCCCCGCGGGTGAAGATCTCGATAACGGGGTTGGGCCGGCTCGTCTCCACCGGCACCGTCACCAGCCGCTCCTCGAGGTGGCCGGCGGCGAGCTTCTCGCGGAGCTTCTCCCGCGTGCGCAGCCGGCGCTCGCCCGCCTCCGCGTCTTCCGCTTCCGGCGCGCGGCCCGGCGAGGGCATCAACAGGTCCAGCAGGCGTTCCCCGACGCGCTCGCGCGCCGCCTCGCGCACGCGCTCGCGGTGCTCCGCGGTGACTATGCCCACCGCGTTCTCGACGAGGTCGCGGATCATGCTCTCCACGTCGCGCCCCACGTAGCCGACCTCGGTGTAGTTCGTGGCCTCCACCTTGACGAACGGCGCCGCCACCAGGCGCGCCAGACGGCGCGCGATCTCTGTCTTGCCCACCCCCGTCGGGCCGATCATGATGATGTTGTTGGGGACGATTTCGTCGCGCAACTCCTCGGGCGCCTGCTGCCGGCGCCAGCGGTTGCGCAGCGCGATGGCCACGGCCTTCTTGGCCTCGTCCTGTCCCACGATGTGGCGGTCCAGCTCGCGCACGATCTGCGCGGGCGTGTAGTGGATCGTAGCTCCGGCGGCGTCTGGCACGGCTTCCCTCAGAGTTTCTCGATGGCGATGTTGGCGTTCGTGTAGAGGCAGATGTCACCGGCGATGAGCAACGACTCCCGCACCACCTGTACGGGATCCGTCCACCCCGCGGCGACGAAGGCGCGCGCGGCGGCCAGGGCATAGGGGCCGCCCGAGCCGATGGCGAGCATGTCGTCCTCGGGCTCGACCACGTCACCCGTGCCCGACACGATGAATGCGTTCGCCGCGTCCATCACGGCGAGCAGCGCCTCCAGCCGGCGCAAGACGCGGTCGGTGCGCCAGTCCTTGGCCAGCTCCACCGCGGCGCGGGGCAGGTTGCGGCCGTGCTTCTCCAGCTTCTCCTCGAATTTCTCGAAGAGCGTCAGGGCGTCGGCGGTGCTACCCGCGAATCCGGCGAGCACCCGGCCGCCGGCCAGCGTGCGGATCTTGCGCGCGTTGCGTTTGATGACGGTCTGGCCGACCGTCACCTGCCCGTCCCCACCCATCGCCGCCGCGCCGGAGACGCGCACGCCGAGGATCGTCGTCGATCGGATCTTCATGGTTCCTCCCGCGCTCCGCGTCATGCCCGCGGGTGCGCCTTGCGGTACACCGCCTTGAGGTGCTCGACGGAGACGTGCGTGTAGATCTGCGTGGTGGAGAGGCTGGCGTGCCCCAAGAGCTCCTGCACCGCGCGCAGGTCCGCCCCGTTGTCGAGGAGATGCGTGGCGAACGCGTGCCGCAGGACGTGTGGCGACGCCTTCGTCACCGCGGCGACGCGGGTCAGGTAGCGCGCGGCGATGCGCTGCACGGTGCGACGGCTGATGCGTCCGTGGCGCGCCGTCGCGAACGCCGGCTCGTCCGCCACGCTGCCCAGGGTGTCGTCGTCCGCCTCGCCCTCGAACTGGAAACGCCAGCGCCAGTAGGCCATCTGCGCCGCGCGCCCTTCCCCACCGAAGGGGACGACGCGCTCCCTGTCCCCTTTTCCGCGCACGCGCACGGTCTCGCTCAGCGGGAGAAAATCGCCCACGTCCAGTGCCACCAGCTCGCCCAGGCGAACGCCGGTGCCGTAGAGGAACTCGAGCACCGAGCGATCGCGCAGCCCCCGCGGCGTCGAGGTATCGGCCAGCGACATCATGCTGGCGATGCGCTCGGCGCTCACGATGGTGGGCACGGTGCGCCGCGCGCCGTGCCGGCCGAGCAGGACAGTCGGGTCCCCATCGACGTGGCCGCGGCGCGCCAGGTAGCGGAAGAACGACCGGATGGCGGCCCCGCGTCGCATCATGGT